>DRKV01000378.1 GCA_011051635.1 Chloroflexota bacterium
GCGGCGGACGAACACGCTTTCAGTTTACGGGAGTGGGTGGAGGAATGGGGAAGGCGGAATGCTGTCATCTGACCGTTGACCGTAGACCGTTGACCGCCGACCACTGACGACTGACCACTGACCACTGACGGCTGACCCCTGACCCCTGACCGCTGTCGGACGTGCGGCGTGCGGCGTGCGAGGTGCGACGTACGCTGTACCCTGTACGCTGTACGCTCCCCCTCCAAGGTGCAATGATGAACGAAAATGTTGGTTTGCTGGTGGCCCTGATTGTGGCTGCGGTAGTAGTCTTCAACGTCGGGTTGTATTTTTACGCCCAACGGCACAAACCCGGCAGCCAGATTCGGCTGCTGCAAAAGGCTTTCCGCAGTATGAAAGACCCTCTGGCGCAGGATAACGCCGATATGGAGGAACTTTCCCGGCTGGTGAAGGGACTGGAGGCGGAAAAGAAAGAAGAGTGACCATGACTGCATCCAAACGCATCGCTCTCTCCGAGGCCGCCGCGCTGGTGCGGGACGGCGATACCCTGGCGCTGGGAGGGATGACCCTCTACCGCCGCCCGACAGCCTTCGTCCGCGCCCTCCTGAAGCGCCACCGCGCCGCGGGCGCCCCCTCCAACCTGACCTTGCTGGGGCTGACCGGCGGTTTCGAAGGCGACCTGCTCGTCGGCGCGGGGCTGGTTTCGCGGGTCCGCACCTGCTATTTCGGCCTGGAAATCTTCGGCCTGGCTCCCATGTTCACCTACCGCGCCAACCGCGACGAACTGGAAATCATCGAGGAAACCGAGGCCAGTCTGGCCTTCGGGCTGCGCGCCCAACTGGCCGGGGTCGGCTTCATGCCCGCCCGCGCCTGGCTGGGAACCGACCTCCCCGCCCTGCGCCCGGATGTCAAGACCGTGCTCGACCCCTACAGCGGCGAGGAACTGATGGCGTTCCCCGCCATCCGGCCCGATGTCACCGTCGTCCACGCTTTGCAGGCCGACGAGGAGGGCAACGCCGTGCTGGGAGGCAACCGGGCGATGGACGAGGAACTGGCCCTGGCCGCCGGGACGGTCATCGTGACCGCCGAGGAAATCTGCCCCGCGCTGGAGAAAGCCGACCTGGCCGCCCCGCTGGTGGATTACGTGGTCCATGCCCCGCGGGGAGCGGCCCCCGCTTCGTGTTACCCGCGCTACCCGCTGGACGGTGTGACCCTGCTGCGCTACACGGAGCAGGCCGCCAGTCCCGAAGGTTTTGCCGCTTTTCTGGAGGGGTGGATGGTGGACGATGGACGGTAGAGGGTGGACCGTTGACCGTGGACGGTGGACGACGGACGACTGACCGCTGACGACAGCCCCCTAACTCCCACTCATCCCCCATTCATCAAAACGTGGTATTCTTTGCGCCAGCGTAAGCGCTGTATCTCTCAACGATTGGCAAGGAGGTTTCATGCAAACCAAGACCCTGTACACCATCCTGGGCTTTTTCGTCGCCGTGACCCTGCTGCTCGGCTCCTGCGCGGGCGGCTTCGTGGCCGGGCGGCTGCTTGCTCCCACCCCGGAGCCGATTGTCCAGACCGCGCCCTCCCAGCAACAGCCGAATCTCCCCGAAGGGCATCCCCCCATCCAGGAGACCGCCGAACCGCCATCCGGCGGCAGGGAGAGCATGGGCGGTACGCCCTCCGACCTGGAGACCCTCTTCCAGCCCTTCTGGGAGACGTGGGACATCGTCCACGACCAGTACGTGGACCAGCCGGTGGACGACGAGGCCATGATGCGGGGAGCCATCCGCGGGATGCTCGAATCCCTGGGCGACCAGCACACCTCCTACATGGACCCCGACCAGTTCCAGCAGGCCAACATCCCCCTGGAAGGCGAGTACGAGGGCATCGGCGCCTGGGTGGACCCCAACGCCGAATACCTGACGATTGTCAGCCCGATGCCCGACTCTCCCGCCGAAAACGCCGGCCTGGAACCGGGGGATGAAATCATCGCCGTGGACGGCGAAGACATGACCGGCGTGGACGGCAATCTGGTCATCCGCCGCGTCCTCGGCCCGGCGGGCACGGACGTCACCCTGACCATCCGGCGCGACGGCGTCCCCAAGCCCTTCGATGTCACCATCACCCGCGCCAAAATCACCGTCCCCAGCGTGGATTACCGCATGATTGAGGGCGAAAATATCGCCTACATCCAGTTGTTCGATTTCGGACAGAACACCAGCGCCGACCTGCACAAGGCTCTCAAGGAATTGCTGGCCCAAAACCCCGACGGTCTGATTCTCGACCTGCGTAACAACGGCGGCGGCTACCTGCAAACCGCCATCGAAGTGGCCTCGGAGTTCATTGACAACGGCGTCATCATGTACGAGCAGTACGGCGACGGCAGCCGCCAGACTTACGAGGCCACCGGGCGCGGCCTGGCAACCGACATCCCCATGGTGGTGCTGGTCAACGAGGGTTCCGCCTCGGCCTCCGAAATCGTGGCCGGCGCCTTGCAGGATTACGGACGCGCCCCCCTGGTGGGGACGAAGACCTTCGGGAAAGGCTCCGTCCAGAACTGGATACCGCTTTCCAACGACCAGGGCGCGGTGCGCGTCACCATCGCTCGCTGGCTGACCCCCAAGGAACGCACCATCCACGAAATCGGGCTGACCCCGGAGGTACCCATCGCGGTCTTCTCGCAGGAGCAATGGGATATGGGCGTAGACCTGGAGCAGTTCGGCGTCACCGAAGACCAGGTGGTCATCCTGAGCGAGGAAGAAATCAAGGATAAGGTAGACCCCCAACTGGACAAGGCCATCGAGGTGCTCAAAGGGAAGCAGTAACCCATCATTTGACGCGCCCCTCTGCAAGCGGAGTCGGTTCCCCGGCTCCGCTTGTTTTTTTCTCTATTTGCGGGGCAGGCAGGGGGTAGGGGAAGGCAATGCCTTCCCCTACCCCCTGGTGGAGAAAAGCGGCCTCGTGATGCCGCACTCCAATTCGTGTCCATTCGTGGATTCTTACGAAAAATTGACCTTCCCTTAACTCTCTCCTAACCAACCCGTGCTACAAAACAGACGCAATCATCACAGGCTCTCCTCACCTCACCGATGAGGCAGAACCCCGATTTCACAGAACAGGAGGATGAGCATGAACTGGAAACGCGTTTTGTACATCGTCTTCGTCGTCGCGGTAGCCGCCATCAGCGGGTTGAGCGGTGTAGCGGTGGGGGGCGCCATCGTCTATTCGACCACGCACGGACAGCAGCCCGTCGCGCAGCCCTCGCTCGCCGTCCCGCAGAGTTCTCAGGATTCTCCGGCACACCTGGAAGTGCGTACCACCGACATCGAGACCGCTATCACCCAAACCGTGGAAAAGGTCAGCCCGGCAGTCGTCACCGTGGTGGGCGTCATTCCGGGGCAGGAGACTTTCTTCGGGCGCACTCCCGACCAGCAGGTGAGCGGCAGCGGCGTGATTATCTCCGAAGACGGTTACATCGTCACCAACAACCACGTGGTGGAGAACACGACAAAAGTCTCCATCGTGCTGGCTAACGGGAAGAGTCTTTCCGCCAGGGTAGTCAACACCGACCCCTACGCCGACCTGGCCGTGCTGAAGGCGGAGGGCGAGATGCCCGCCGTGGCCGTCTTTGGCAATTCGGATGCCCTCAAACCCGGCGAAACCGTGATTGCCATCGGTTCGCCCCTGGGCGAATTCAAGAACACCGTCACCGTGGGAGTGGTAAGCGCCACGGGGCGCACGCTGGATACCGGCAAGGGCTACCAGATGGAAGACCTGATTCAAACCGACGCGGCCATCAACCAGGGGAACTCCGGCGGGCCGCTGGTCAACCTGAACGGAGAAGTCATCGGCATCAACACCATGATTGTGCGCGGCAGCGGCTTCAGCGGCGTGGTCGCCGAGGGATTGGGATTCGCCATCCCATCCAACACGGTGCGCCTGATTAGCGAGCAAATCATCGCGAAGGGTTACTTTGCCCGCCCCTACCTGGGCATCCGCTGGCAGGCGGTTTACCCGGCCCTGGCAAAGCGCTACGACCTGGACGCCGAGTGGGGCGCTTACGTCTCCGAAGTGCTGCCCGGCACCCCCGCCGACAAAGGCGGCTTGCAGCGCGGCGACATCATCGTGCGGGTCGGCGATTACCCCATCAACGAGGAGCACTCTTTCGTCAACGCCCTCTTCTCATACCAGCCCAACGACGAAGTGGAAATTGAGGTGGTGCGGGACGGCAAGCACATCATCCTGAACGTCGCCCTGGGCGAGACGCACATGAAGTAAGCGCCTGTAGGACAACTGCTCGCAGTTGTCCTACCTCGCAGTTGTCCTGCAGGGGAAAAACCAAATGCCACCGGCTGACGGAATTGGACATTGAAGTGCCATCACCCCCGTCCTCTCTCCCACAGAGGGGAGAGGGGGCGGGAGCGCTCACATTTTGCAGAAAAAAGGGCGCATCGTCCTTGCGGGCAGGGCTGGAACCCCTGCCCTGATGCCCTCAAGTCCGCTCTGCGGACTTCCCGCCTGCCAGCGGGGGAGTTCCAGTCCCCCGTACTGGCGGCAAATCTACATTTCTTGAATGCTCCCGAGGGGGCGGGAGTGAGGGCTGGAGAAAGGAGCGGTGCGGTATAATCGCCCCGTGAGAAAACTGCTGATTGCCGTCATCCTGCTCCTGGCTGTCTACTTCGTCATCGGGCAATTTTCCGAAGTCCAGGCCGTCGTCGAAACGTTGAAGCGAGGCGACTGGCGTTTTCTGCTGTTGGCGCTGGGGTTGCAAATTCTGTGGCTCATCAACGTGGCCGCATCGTATCAATCCATCTACCGCGCCCTGGGAATCCACGAAGAACTGAAAGAAATGTTCATGCTGGCGGCGACGGCCAATTTCGTCAACGTGGTCGCTCCCAGCGTAGGGATGGGCGGGATGGCCGTTTTCATCACTCAAGCCCGCCATCGGGAGTATTCCCCGGCGCGGGCAGCCATCGCGGGGGCTTTGTACGTCTTTTTCGATTATTCCGGCTTCCTGGCGCTGCTGGCGCTGGGCATCCTCGTACTCATCCGCCGCAACAACCTGACCGCTACGGAGGTGGCCGCTTCCCTGATTTTGCTGGTGATTGCCTCCCTCCTGGGCTTCCTGCTCTACCTGGGGATGCGGTCAGAACAGGCCTTCGGCAAGGCTCTGGCTTTTCTCGCTCATCTGGTCAATCGCGTTCTGCGTCCCTTCCTGCACCACGATTACCTCTCCGAGGAGCGCGCCCGCCATTTCGCCCACGATGCCGTGGCCGGGATGCGGCAAATTCGCTCCAACCCCGAAAACCTGCTGCGCCCCGTTCTGCTGGCCTTGAGCAACAAAATCCTGATGACGCTGGTGCTGTGGATGGTCTTTTTGGCCTTCAAAGTACCCGCATCCATCGGCACGGTGGTGGCGGGGAGCGCCATCGCCTACCTGTTCTTCATCGTCTCCCCCACCCCCTCCGGCGTGGGTATCGTGGAAGGCGCGCTCACCCTGGGGCTGCGCTCCATGTACGTTCCCCTGGAGGCCGCCGCGGTCATCGCCCTGGCGTACCGCGGCTTCACCTTCTGGCTTCCCTTGCTGATTGGGATGGCCACCTTCCGCCGTTTGGGAGCCACTCCGCCCCCCGCCTTGCCCGCCCCAACCCCTGAATGATGCCGCCTGCCCTCTTGCGGAGGGCCTCCTGCCGGGGACGGCTGGCCTTGTGGCTGACCTTCGCCGCGCTGGGGGGCCTCCTGTTCTCCTTCCTGCCCTACTCTGTTGTCAAACCTTTGGGGGATGCACTCGTCCCTGACGGCTCCCTGGACCTGCTCACCCCGCAAGCCTTCTCTCACATCCAGACCCTGCTTCGGGAGGGCGCGCTCCTTTGGGGAGCGGCGCTGCTCGCCCTGTGGTCGGCGGGAGAACGCGCCGAAGCCGCCCTGTGCGGTCTGCGCCGCCGCCGAGAGGCGCTGCCCGCCCGCCTGCGCGCTGACGCCCGCGCCCTCCTGGGCCTGCTCCGCCGCCGTCCGCACCCGGCCACGCTCTGGCTGCTGGCCTTCCTGACCCTGACGGCGGCCTGGCTGCGCGCCCTGTGGCTGGATGCGCCCATGCAGTACGACGAAGCCTACACCTACGCCGCTTTTGCATCCCGCCCGCTGCGCTACGTGGTCAGCGATTACCACCTGCCCAACAACCACATCTTCCACAGTTTGCTGGTGCATTTCAGCGCCGCACTTTTCGGCGTGCATCCCTGGAGCGTGCGCCTGCCCGTCTTCCTGACCGGCGTCCTGCTCGTCCCGCTGGGGTATCTGACCGCCCGCCTGCTCTACGACCGCCCGACGGCCATCCTGACCGCGGCGCTGATAACCGTCTCGCACCCGCTGATTCTCTACGCCGCCAACGCCCGCGGCTACACCCTCCTGACTGCCTTCACCCTGCTGGCGCTCTCCCTGGCGGCCCTCATTCTGCGCCGCGACAACCTCCTGGCCTGGGCGGGGCTGTCGCTGGTCGGGGCGCTGGGAGCCTGGACGCTGCCCGTCATGCTCTACCCTTTCTCCATGACGCTGGCCTGGCTGGGGCTGGGTTGGCTGTTGGGGGATGCCGGGCGTCCCCGTCCCCGCGCTTTTTTGCTGAAGTTGCTCCTCTGCGGGGCAGGGGCGGCTCTCGGGGCGGGGGCGCTCTACACCCCCGTCCTGCTCACCAGCGGGTGGGAGGCCCTGGCAGGCAACCGCTGGGTCTCGCCGCTTTCCTGGCCCGATTTTTGGGAGAATCTGCCCCTGCGCCTGGGCAACACCTGGCAGGAGTGGCACGCCCAATGGCCCTCTCCGCTCGTCTGGCTGGGGAACGCCGGCGTCGCAGCCGCCATGCTCGCCGGCAGGCGCGTGCGCCGTTTTGCCGCTCCCCTGTGGGGTGCAGCCCTGCTTGGCATCTTCCCCTTTTTGGTAATCCAGCGCGTCGCCCCCATCCCCAAAGTGTGGCTCTTCTTTCTGCCTATCTGGTGGATGTGGACGGCGGCGGGAATGCGGCTGCTCCTCGGAAAGGCGCTGCGCCTTTTGGGAGTGCAGCAATCTCAAAGGCGGCTCGTCCCTGCCTTTTTGGCGGGCGCGGTGCTCCTGGGGGTGGCTGCCATCCCCTGGGAGACGGGCATCCGCTCCCGTACCACGCGCAGTCCCCTGGATGAAATCCCGCAGGCGGCGGCCTACATCCAGGCGCACCGTCAGGCAGGGGATGGCGTTCTCGTCCCCGACCCGCTCAGCGCCCCGGCGTGGTTCGCCTTTGCCGAGCAGGGCGCAGGGCGCGAAGTTTTCGTGGACCGCAATCCCGAAGGAGATTTCAGCCACGTGTGGGTCATCCTGAATCCCAAACAGCACCGCCCGGAACGCGTGCTCCCGCAAGCGGAGTGGCCTGCGCCCGCCCTGCGCCTTCCCCACCTGGATGTTTACCGTCTGGAGGCTCCCTGAGACGTTTTCCTCTCGGAAAAAACCCCTTGACGCGCCCTTTTAGAAACACGGCCTTTGGGGTATAATCGGGCGGCGTTAATTCCGCGGGGTCTTGCCCCGCGCTTTGTTTGCCCAATGCAGCGCGCCTTGCGGGGCGCGTCTGACACTCTCAACACAGACAAGGGAAAGTACCATGCCGAAACGAACATACCAACCCAAAGTCCGCCGCCGCCTGCGCGTGCACGGCTTTCGCGCTCGCATGAAGACCCGTGGTGGTCGTCAGGTGCTGAAGCGCCGCCGCCTGAAGGGGCGCGTTCGCCTGGCTCCGAAGATGAACAACCACACCAAGCGCATCAACTGGAACAGTTAGACTACCTACAGAGGACAGGTTGCTCCGGCAATATCCCCGCTCCCCTGTGCTCTCCCACGTGCCTGGGTTAGCGGCGTGAAGCGCAGATTCCGCCTACGACAATCCACAGACTTCAAGCGGGTGCGGCAATCCGGAAAATCTTATGCCCACCCGCTTGTTGTGTTGATTGTCCTGCCCAACCCGGAAGGCGGCCTGCGCTTCGGCGTATCGGCGGGGCGCTCGGTGGGGAATGCGGTGCAGCGCAACCGCGCCAAGCGGCGCATCCGGGCTGTGCTGAGCGAATTGCAGCCCCGCATCGCTTCCGGCTGGGACATCGTGGTGCTGGCCCGCCGCGGCATCCACACCGCCGATTACGCCGCCCTGCGCGCCGCCCTGGAACAACTTCTCCGCCGGGCAGGGGTGCTGTAGTTTTCCGTTTATGACCGCCCAACACGAACACACCCGCGACGAGGAACTCTCCGTCTTCTACCTGCCGCACGATTACTCGGACGAGCCGCGCCTGGCCGATTTGCCGCGCACGCCGGGGTACTGGCCGCGGCTGGCGCTCCTGGCCTTCATCCGCCTGTACCAGAAGACTTTCTCGCGTGCCCTGCCGGTCAATACCTGCCGTTTCTACCCCACCTGCTCTCATTACGGGTATCAGGCGATTTACAAATACGGGGCGCTGAAGGGTGGTCTCATGGCTGTCTGGCGCGTCCTGCGCTGCAACCCCTTCAACCCCGGCGGTTACGACCCCGTCCCCTAGATTTGCCGCCGGGAGCCTGGAAGTCTCCCGCTGGCGGGTGAGAAGTCCGCTCTGCGGACTTGGAAAACCCGGGGGAGGGGTTCCAGCCCTGCCCAAAGCGTGCCCGTTTGCCGCTTTCTGCAGAACATAAGCGCCCCCCTTTCCCACTTTCCCACCCGCAAACTTCCTCACTTGCAAACTTTCCCACTTGCAAACTTTCCTACTTTCCCATTCCCCTACATGAAACGTCTTATCCTGATTGCAACCTTTCTCCTGCTTACGTTCAGCCTGAGCGCCTGCTCCGGCAGTTTCGCGCCCACCAGTTGGCCCGGCCTCAGC
>DRKV01000379.1 GCA_011051635.1 Chloroflexota bacterium
GGCCAGGAGGGTGAGTTTGTCGCCGCGGCTCCAGCGGGCGGGACGGTAAGCGGTGTGCCGCGCCCCGCGCCCCCGCTGGAAGGCCAGGACGGTCAGCAGCAGGCCGCCGGTGAGCATCAGCCCCCATCCCGCCGCCGAGTGCCCCCACAGGGCGGCCAGCGCCCACCCGCCCAGCAGCGCGCCCAGAGCGAGCAGCATCCCGCCGCGAGCGCGCTCCCCGACCTCCGCGGCGGGGGCGGAGAAGCCCCGCGCCGTCATCGCTTCGCTGAGTTGCAGAGAGCGCTCCAGACTGCTCACCAGGAGAGGGGTGAAGAGGGGCGGCAGGTCGCGCAGCCCGCGCCCGCGGTGGCCGCGCAGCGCCTGCGCCTCGCGGATGGCCTGCCATTGCCGCAGCGTGACCGGCACGAAGGTGACCGCGATGGAGACAATCACCCCCAGCGACTGGAAGCCGCGCGGCACCAATCGCAGCATCCCGCTGACCGGCACGGCCAGCGAGAAGGCCTGGAAGGCGGCGAAGATGCCCGTCAGGGTCAGCCCGTTGAGCGTCCCAAAGACCAGCGCCTCCAGCGTGACGGGGCCGCCCAGCAGGGGGATGCTCTCCGGCAGGCGCGTCAGTACCGTCGCGCCGAAGTGGGCTGTCAGGGCGTTGAAGAGCGCCGCGCTCCCCGTCAGGAGCAGTCCCATCTTCCACAGCGGAAAGGGCGGCGCGGCCTCCCGTCGGGTGAGGCGTAAGGCAGCGTTCACGGCGAGGACATCCAGCAGCACCAGCCCGATGTAGAAGGGGTTGCGGCTCAGCGTCAGCGCGGCCAGGACGGTGAGGGACCAGGCGGTCCAGGAGAGGGGGTGGGGCATGGTAGTCGGGTAGTCTGGTAGTCAGGTAGTCGGGTAGTCGCCTGGTCGGGTGGTCGCCTGGTCAGGTAGTCGCTTGGTCGGGTAGTCGCCTGGTTGGGGGATATTCGTGCTCATTCGTGTTATTCGTGGACCTATTCGTGGACGTGGACAAAGAGCGTGCGGGCGCGGAAGCGGGAGAGCACTCGCAGCGTAGCCGGCCCGAGGACGACCATCAACGCCGCCGTGCCCGCCGCCCGGAGCGCGTCCCAGCCCAGCGAAGTCGCCAGATAGAAAGCCGCGTACCGCCGCCAGACCTCCGCCGCGCCCAGCCCGGCCTGCCACGACTGCCCCGGCGCGCCGACGGCATACGGCCAGAACCACAGATTGAGCAGCGCCCCGTACACGAAACCCCACACGATTCCCAGCCCCGTCAGCCAGGCGAGCGCCAGCCGCGGCCTCCCGGCGGTCAGGGGGCGGGCCAGCGGCGCGCTCATCCCCACCCAGCCGGCGGCCAGCATCTGCGCCGGAAGCCACGGCCCCACCCCGCCCGTCAGCAGCGCCGAGACGAACATCGTCAGCGCCCCCATCAGAAAACCGGGGCGCGCCCCGAAGACGTACCCGCTCACCAGAATCAGGAAGAAAATCGGGCTGAAGCCCCCCGGCCCCGGAATGACGTTCTCCACAAAGCGCAGCCCGGCATTGACCGCCACCAGCGCCCCCAGCAGCGCCATCATCCGCGCCTCCCCCGCCCCGCTCTGCGCCTCCAGCAGGAGGGCCAGAAAAGCCAGCCCCAGCAGCGCGGTCAGCAGCAGGGGGGCGTCGGCGCGGGCAGCGCTTCCCTCCGGCGGGCGCAGCAGGGGCGCGACGAAAGCCGCCGCCCCCAGCAGCGAAGCCAGGGCGTACACCCCGTACCGCAGCGCCCGCTTCACCGCCATTGCGCCAGGTACAACCGCCAACTGAGCCACAACAGCGCTCCCCCGAAAGCCGTCAGCGTCAGTCCCAGCGCCCCCCACGGAGGGCGGGAAGCAGCACTTGAGGGGACGGAAGAGGACGCCTCCCCTTTGGGATTCGTCTCCCTGGAAGGCGTGGAGGCCGCTTCAAGTGCTCCCTGGGGCGGGACCGGGGTTGTGGGGGCTACCGTTATGGAAGGCGTTTCCGTAGCCGTAGGAGAAGTCGTCTCCGTCGGCGAGGGCGTCTCCGTAGGCGTGGCCGTCGGCGTCGCGGTGGGGACGTGCTGGATGGGCGGCGGCAGCGGCGCGGCGTGGGTAACTGCGGGCGTATCTGTCGGCGTCGCCGTCGGGGGCAAGGACGTGGCCGTGGGCGGAGGGGACGTATCCGTCGGCAGGGGGGCGGTCGGCGTCTTGCTGGGCAGCGGCGTGACCGTGGCGGTCGGCGGCAGGGGCGTATCCGTGGCCGCCGGAGCGCAGATTTGCCCGAAGGGAATCACCGGCGGCGGGTCGCCCGTCCCCCAGCGCCAGCCGTCCACCTCGCCGGCGTGCAACTGATAATTGCTCGCCCCCGTCCCGGAGTAAGCCCACCCCCCGGCGTTCAGGTGCCAGTACGACCAGTACGCCGGATAGCGGCAAAAGCAATCGTTGGCCGGGCACCCCTCCCCCGCGATGCTGCACACCGCCGCCCCCAGGGATGGGTCGAAAGCGGCCTCCACCTCCAGGCCGGTCGCCAGCAGGGCCTCGTACCCGCTGATGGAATCGCCCGCGAAAGAGACGCAGTACGTCACCACCGAACCGTCTTCGGATTGCACCACAATCCCGGCCTGCGAGAGCGTCTGCGCCGCGGCGCGCCGCGAGGCGCGCCCCGCGGCCAGCAGCAGGATGAGAACGATGAGCGGAAAAAGTCGTTTCATGGGGGAATCTTCCAAGACCTGACGGGTCTCGGAGCCCCGTCAGGTCTGTTGGCGGCGCAGACCCGTCAGGTCGGCTTTACCGCTTCTCGAACACACTCACCAGACATTGAAAATCCACCACGCCCTGCGGTTCGCGGCTCACGTCATACGAGACGAACATCCGGTCGCCCAGCACCTGCACCCAGGGACGCTGGGCGTTGAAGCCCTTTTCCACCTGCGTAACCTGGATGCGGTCGAGCAGCGTCCAGTCCGTATCGTAAATGTCCACCCACACATCGCCCTGAACGTGCTTCCCGCTGTGGTACGCCACGTAGATGCGCCCGTCGACCACCGTCGCTCCCATAGACCACTGGCCGTCCTCGTTCAGCAGTTTGCTCCCCAGGAAGTTCCAGTCGGCATCGTAGAGAAAGGCATACAGGTGGTTGTGCAGGATGTTGTCCGCCGCGAGGTAAGCGAAACCCTCTCCGTAAGGGATGAGCGTCCCGCCGTTGATGTTGGGTTCGTCATCCAGAACGTGGTCTTCCAGGGGATTCAGGTCGGTATCGTAAATCCATACGTGCGTGTAAAGGGTCGCATCCGGGGCGGCGTCCTTGTTGGAGTGCATGTCGGGGTTATCGGGATTGTAGAGGCCGCTCAGGTAGACGCGCCCCTCCCAAACGCGCAGCATCTGGTCGTTGCCGGCGTGCCCCGCGGGGAGCGGCACGATGACCTCCTTCACCAGATTGAAATCGGGGTCGTACTTGCCGAGCCTCCATCCCTCGGGGTGGGCGTTCAGCAGGTAGTAGAACTGCCCGTCCGTATCTATGGCGAAATCGCCGCCGTGATTGGAGAAAAGTTGAGGTTCCGACTGGAAAGCGAGGCCGTTCCCCAGCGCCCGGTGGACATCTCCCTCGTAACGGCGGGTTTCCGGCACCTCGCGAGTATCGAAAGCCCCTCCGAAGATGACATCGTACCCCGTCCCGTCGGAGCGCGGGAACAGACGGCAGAAGGCCCCCATGTCGTAGCGTTGCCCGGCGGGGAGAGCCGCGTCCAGCGTGGTCTGATACACCCAGGCGCTTTGTGGGGAGGTCTCGGCGTACACCTGGGCGAGATAGGTCTCCTGCGGCAGAACCTCGGATGTTTTGCCTTGCGTGTTGTACATCTCCATGCCGCTGTCCCCCGTTGGGCCGGGGTACGGCTGCAGCGGCTTGCCGGCTCCGGGGGAAGGCGGCGGGTAACCGGGCGGCTTTTGGGGAGATGGCGGGGACGGGGGGCGCGGTGTGGGCGGCATCGGTGAGGGATTGGGCGGCTTCGGGGAGGCCGGGCGCGGCGGAGAGACCTGCGTTCCCCCCGGCGGCGCGGCGGGGGGCGGCGTCGGCTGGGGAGCGCAGGCGCTCAACAAGAGAGCGGTCAAGAGAAGGGCGTGAAGCAATTTCATGGGGCATCTCCTCAAGGAATTTCGCGGGCGGGAAGGTGTTTTATTGTAGCATCAGACGCGCTCGCCTGGGAGGAAACGCAGATGAGGCTGATACCCGCTGGTTTGCGCTGTGCTCGCATCTCAGGGGACGCTTTGCGGGGGGAAGGCTGCACGCTGCCAGGATGGGCGCAGCAGACCTCCGAGGTCTTTGAGGCCTCGGAGGTCTGGCGACTGGGGTTATTCAAACGTCTCCAGGTACAAGCGAATCTCCTCCGGCAACGCCCGCGTCTTCAAATACCGGAA
>DRKV01000380.1 GCA_011051635.1 Chloroflexota bacterium
CCCAAAGGCAGCGACCTTGTTGAACCCGTCAACGCCGCCCTCAAATCCATGATGCAGGACGGCTTCCTCGAACAGGTCAACAAGAAGTACTTCGGGCCTGATTTCGACATCACCTACGACGACCTCTTCCCGCCGGAAGAAGGAGAAGGCGGTGAGGAAAGCGCTCTGCCCGACCTGGGGGGACGGGAAGTCACCATCGCCGTGGAGAACGCCTACCTGCCTTTCAACTACATCGACCCCGAGACCGGCGAACCCGCCGGCTGGGACTACGAAGTGTGGGACGAAATCTGCGCCCGCATCAACTGCAAGCCCGTCTACACGGAAGCCGCCTGGGAAGGCATGATTCAGGCCGTGGCCGACGGCCAGTTCGACGCCGCTGCCGACGGCATCACCATCACCCCCGACCGGGCCGAGATTGTGGATTTCTCCATCGGCTACATCAACATCGAACAGCGTCTCCTGGTGCGCGCCGACGAGACCCGCATCACCAGCATCCAGGACATCGTGGACAACCCCGACCTCAAACTCGGCACCCAGACCGGCACCACCAACTACGAGACTGCCAAGAAGTATCTCCCCGAAGACCGCATCCAGGCCTTCGAGCAGTTCCCCTTCGCCGTGCAAGCCCTCATCGCCGGGGACATCGACGCCGTCATCATGGACGAAGTCGCCGGGCAGGGGTACGTGGGCGAGAACGCCGACAAACTCAAACTGGTCGGCGATTCCCTCTCCAGCGACCAACTCGGCTTCATCTTCCCCAAAGGCAGCGACCTTGTTGAACCCGTCAACGCCGCCCTCAAATCCATGATGCAGGATGGCTTCCTCGAACAGGTCAACAAGAAGTACTTTGGGCCTGATTTCGACATCACTTACGACGACCTGGGCGGATAAAACGCCGCACGAGTCCAACAACGGGGCGCCCTCCGAAGGGCGTCCCGTTCCCTTTTTCTTGTCTGGATTGGAGCAAACATGGCCGAACCTCCCTCCCTGCAAACCATGGATATCCTTTCTCCGCCGAGCGATGGCAACCAGTTCGGCGCCCGTCTCAGCCGCATCCCGTGGTGGTTCGTCGGGCTTATCCTGATTGGTCTTGGCGCTATCTACATCATCCTCACCAAAGAGAACTACAACGAGGCCTTCAACTTCATCAAGCCGGGCATCAAGACGACCATCAACATCTCGCTGGTCTCTTACGGCCTGTCCCTCGTGCTGGGGCTGTTCGCCGGGCTGGGACGACTGTCCAAGAACGTCTTCTTCAACAATCTGGCGCGGCTGTACATCGAATTCGTGCGCGGCATCCCCATGCTGGTGCTCATTTTCTTCATCGCCTTCGTGGGCGTCCCCATCGTGATTGATTTGGTCAACGGGATGGGGATAGGCAACCTGGACATTCAGGCCGTTTCGATGGAGAACCGTGCCGTCATCGCCCTGGCGGTCACCTACGGGGCATTCCTGGCCGAAATCTTCCGGGCGGGCATCCAGTCCATCGGACACGGACAGGTGGAAGCAGCCTACTCCCTGGGGATGAGCGGCTTCCAGGCCATGCGTTTCATCGTCCTGCCGCAGGCCGTCCGCAACGTGCTGCCCGCCCTGGCGAACGATTTTGTCGCCATGGTCAAGGATTCCTCCCTGGTTTCCGTCCTGGCCGTGCGCGACATCACCCAGACCGCCCGCCTGTACGCCGGCAGCACCTTCCGCTTCCGGGAAGCCTACGTGACCATCTCCATCATGTATCTGACCATGACGGTGATACTCTCCCTCCTGGTGCAACTGCTGGAACGCCGTATGCAGGCCGGAGAACATCGTTGACCCCCAAAAAGAACGCAAAAAGCCGCCGGGTTTCGGCGGCTTTTTTGTGTGCGCTGGGCGGGAGTTGAACCCGCACGCCCTAGGGGCACATGGCCCTCAACCATGCCTGTCTGCCAGTTCCAGCACCAGCGCAAAAGCAGTGGTATTATAATCATTCGCGTTTTTCTGTCAAGGAGCAAATGACGTCTCGGAGGAAAGTATGAACATCGTGCTGGATGCCATGGGGAGCGATGCGAATCCGCTGCCGGAGGTGGAAGCCGCCTTGCAGGCTGCCCGCCAATGGGAAGATACCCGCGTCCTTCTGGTGGGGGACGAACCCCGTCTCAAGGCGCTCCTGCCCCGATTTGGGGGCGCGCACCCCCGTGTGGAACTCGTCCACGCCGCCGACGCCATCACCATGCAGGATAAGGGCATGAAACTGGCTCTCAAGGCCAAGCGCAAGAATTCGCAGACCTCCATGGCTATCGGCATGGATTTGGTCAAAGACGGCCAGGCCGAGGCCTTCGTCACCGCAGGGAACACCGGCGGCGCGCTGAGCACGGCTTACTTCCGCCTGGGGCTGCTGGAGGGCGTAGAACGCCCCGGCCTGACGGCGCTCTTCCCGGTGCGCGGGGGATACTGCGTGGTGCTGGACATCGGCGCCAACCCGGAGTGCAAGCCGGAACACCTGCTGCAATTCGCCGCCATGGGGAGCGTGTACGCCCGCATCGCCCTGGGAGTAGAGCGGCCCCGCGTCGGCTTGGTTTCCAACGGCGAAGAAGCCGGGAAGGGCAACGAACTGGTCAAGGGAACCTACCCCCTGCTGGAAGCCAGCGGCCTGAACTTCATCGGCAACGTGGAGGGGAAGGAACTCTTTGGCGGAGAGGCCGAGGTAGCCGTCACAGACGGCTTCACCGGCAACGTGGTGCTCAAGAGCAGCGAGGCGGTCGCCAAATTGATGACCGACCTGCTCAAAGAACACCTGATGAGCAGTACGCGCACCAAAATCGGGGCGCTGCTGGCAAAACCGGCCTTCGAGGCCCTCAAGAAAACTCTCGACCCGCACGAAGTAGGCGCTGCCCCCCTCCTGGGCGTGAACGGCCTGGTCTTCATCGGCCACGGACGCTCCGACGCCCGCGCCCTGGTCAACGCCATCGGAGCGGCGCGCCACGCCGTGCAAAATCACCTCCTGGAGAGCGTCAGCGACGCCATCCGGGAGCAACTGAAAACCCTGGGAAGCGCCGCGTAGCAGGAGGCTGCTTCTCTACCAGGAAAGGATTACCTGTATCCCATGCAAGTCATCAGCAACGAAAAATTGATAGAGCGCAACAGCAAAATCGGCCTGTACCTGAGCATCGCCGGGGCCGTTCTCCTGGCCGTGGATGCCTACCTGGGCCTCGCCAAACCCGAACTCTACACCTACACCTTCGCCGGGCTGATACTGGGCTTCTTCGTCGTCCAGGTCGGCCTGTACTTCACCAACCGCTGGGGACGCGTGCGCGCCCCCGACAAACTTCTCACCCAGGCCCTCAAAGGCTTCGACAAGCGGCACATCCTGTACCATTACAGCAGCCCCGCGTCGCACTTGCTGGTGGGGCCTTCGGGCGTGTGGGTGCTTCTGCCCAAATACCAGCGCGGCACCATCACCTACGAGAAGAACCGCTGGAAGCAGCGCGGCGGGGGCCTCTGGCTGGCCTACCTCAAGTTGATGGCGCAGGAAGGCATTGGCCGCCCCGACCTGGAAATCGGGGCTGAGGTGGACGCGGTGCGCTCCTTCCTCAAAAAGCACCTGCCCGAAGAAAGCATCCCCCCCATCAAGGCCGCCCTGGTCTTCACCAACCCCAGCGCCGAGGTAAAAGCCGACAACGCCCCCATCCCCACCGTAACGCTCAAAGGCCTGAAGGAGGCCATCCGCAAGGAAGCCAAGCGCGAGCGCCTTTCCCCCGAAAAATTCACCGCCGTTCAAGAAGCGCTGGCAGAAGCATACAACAAATAGACGGCCCTCAGCGCAGCCACAGCACCTCGTTGGCCCCGGCGGGCACATCCACGCAGCCGCCCCGCACCGCAAAACGACGCCGTCCCCCGAGGAGGTCGTACAACTCCCGGCCATCCTCCCAGCCCAGGTCACGCGCCGGAATGCAGATGCGGCGGGCGCAGCGACCGGGGTTGAAGACCGCCAGGACGCTTTCTTCGGGGTGCTGACGCACAAAAGCAAAGCAGCGGCGACGGTCGTCGGCCAGCACCCTGCGGTAGCGCCCCCGCCGCAGGGCTACCGATTCCTTCCGCACCGCAATCAGACGCTGCACCCAGGCGCGCAAGTCGGCGTTCCACTGGCTTTCCTCCCACGGGAAGGCGCGGCGCGAGTCGGGGTCCTTCCCGCCGGGGAGGCCGATTTCATCGCCGTAGTACACCGCCGGCGCGCCGGGGAAGGCGAACTGGAAGGCAAAGGCCATCTTCACCTTCGCCAGGTCGCCGCCCAGCAGCGTCCACAAGCGCGGCGTATCGTGCGAGCCGAGGGGCACGTACATGGCGCGCAGCGCCTCGGGGGAATACGCCGCCACCACGGCATCAATGGCCTCCGCAAAACGCTGCGTCCCCATCTCGCCGTTGAGATAGGCCAGCAGCGCCTTCCGCACGGGATAATTCATCAGGCCGTCGAAGTGCGCCTCGTCCACCCAGCGGGGGTCAATCTCCCAGATTTCCCCAATCAGGGCGGCGCGGGGATTGACCCGCTTCACGATACGCCGAAACTCAGCCCAAAAGGCATCGTCGTCAATCTCGTTGGGCACATCCAGCCGCCAGCCGTCGATGCCCTGCTCCAGCCAGTAGCGCGCCACGGAGAAAATGTGCTCGCGCACCGCCTGGGTCGCAGTATTGAACTTCGGCAGCGACTTGAAGCCCCACCAGGCCTCGTAATCCTGCGCCTTGCCAGGGGAGAAAGCATCCACGGGGAAACGGTGAATGTGGAACCACCCCCGATACGGCGAATGC
>DRKV01000381.1 GCA_011051635.1 Chloroflexota bacterium
AGGGCCACGGCTATCACAAACAAGGGGATGAGAGAAAGGAATAAGTTGACCGCCGATGTTCCGAGGGCAGCAACCGCAAACACCGCTTTGGGGACGTAAATACGGTTGAGCAGCCCGCCACCCCAAACCATCTCCCCCATGGCCGAGGTTGTCGTGCCAGCGAAGAAATTCCAGGCCATAATGCCGCTAAGCACATACACGGGGTAGTTCTCAGTCGTGAATTTGAACACCTGAGAGAAGACCACCGTGAGCACAACCATGGTGAGAAAAGGGTTGAGCATCGTCCAGGCGACCCCTAAAACAGACCGCTTGTAACGCGCCTTGATGGAACGCTCCACCAGTTGGACTACCAACTCGCGATATTCAATCAGCGCCAGAATCTCATCCACCAGCGGATGGGGGCGATTGGCCGAGTCGTAATAAACGGAACGTTCCTGGAGAATACTACGGAAATGAGTCAGCATTCCTAACCTGTGTTATTTTTCCGGGCAACGGCATGAAGCCGGGAATAGGCAGCAAACGGGCTATATTTTACTTGATTTCATCCAATGCGGTGAGAATTTGTTCTGCGCGAGATGTCCAGGTATTCGCTCGCGCGACAGCATCAATACGCTGCAGATAAGCGGGGTGGCGGCGTAACCGCAAGGCCTCATCAATCTTGCGGGAAAAAGATTCCGGGGTATCTGCAACCAAGACACCTTCGTAACGCGTGCTCTCATGCATAGGAGTGACAATCACGGGTTTTCCTCCAGCCATATACTCAAACAGTTTCAGAGGCGAAACGGCGTGCGTTACTTCACTCACAACAAAGGGCACCATCGCTACATCGAAATAAGCGAGATAATGCGGCAACTCCGCATAGGGCTTAACGCCCAGCCAGTCCACATTGGTCAAATCCAAAAACGCGGGAGGCAGGGTGCCATCGTAATCGGGGCCGATAATGACAAAGGAAATGTCCGGGCGGAGACGAGCGACCTCCCAGACCAACCTGTAATCGAACCACTCTGCCAACGCCCCGTAATAGCCTACAACGGGATTGCCGCGCGCCACGATGGCGCGCATATCATCAGGAGGCGCAGCCTGTTGCAGGCGCGCGACTGCAAAGTGCTCGTAGTCCGCCCCGTTAGGGCACAGAAGCACGTCGGGGCGCAATTTTCGGGTGGCGCGATACAGCGGTTCGGCAGTGGTCAGTACCAGATACGCATCCCGCACCAGTCGTTCGTGGTCCTGCACCATCTGCCGGTAATCCCCGTCGAAAACCCGGATATCATCCACATAATCGTAGATGATACGCGGAGAACGAAAGACACCGGCATAAACGCGATTCCAGGTCAGCAGATAAATCAACGGCGATTCCAGTAAAGCAAACGTCTCCACAGGAGCATTGCACAGGTACAACCGGGGACGAAACTCCTGAAACGCTTCCTTTGCAGGGTTCGGTTTGGGGGGCAAATAAAATACCAACGCGCCTTGTTCTGCAAGGGCAAGCGCCAATTGTTGCGGCCTTTGGAAGAGTTGCACATTCCAATCCAGATTAGGCGGAAAGACAATTACCCGCCGGGCATCGGAGTGCGCCTTCAGGAGGGCAGCCAGTTGTTCTCGGTAGGGTTGAGCCGCCTCAATGCGGCGTCGGCGTGATGTTTCACGCAGAGAACGCTGCAAGCCGGCTGGCAATACCTTCAAGGCTACTTCCCGCCAAGATGCCTGTTGCAATTTGCCCCACAAGCGGAATTGCTCCCGCAGCCAGCGGTCCCGAGCACTGCCTGCAGGAGCAATTTTAAGGCGCAGTGTGCGCTTCCACCTTTTGACAGGGTCTAAATTCATGGAACGAGAGAGTCCCGCAAATCTGCTGGAGACACGTACTTGTATACGCTCCGCGAAACACCGGTGATGTATCCGGGGAAAATGGCGTTGTTCGCGGGGCGGTAGAACGACCAGTCAAAGACGTTGTGGTCGTTGTAATACAAAATGCCTTTGACCCCCTCTGATTGCGCGAAGAGGGTATAGGCGTCTATCAGCCACTGGTTTTTGAGAGACTCGTCGTAGCCGTCTGGCCCATAAGCCGTAGTACCCAATTGGGCAATGAAAATCGGCTTACCGGGCGCCATCGTCCGCATTCTATCTATGTAGGGCGTGTAAATCTGGTCGGGGTTCTCCCAGCGCGGATAGGGATTTGCAGGATGGTAGCCGTAATTGAACGAACTGAAGGCAACGCCATCCACAATGGAGTCTCCGGGATAATACGCTTCAAAATCCGGCCATCCCGTTGAACTCAGCCCGTTGGGAGCAAACACCCATTGCGCGGTTCCCTCCGGCACACCTTCAGCGGCAAAGATATTGCGGATACGTTGAAAGGCACTTTTGAAATAGGTGGGGTCGGAGGAGCCATAGGGTGCCCAATCCCCATTCATCTCTTGAAGGGGCAACAAGTAAGCCATCCGTTGACCGCCATCGGCAAAGGCTGCAAAGGAACGAGCCCAGGCGTGTATCTGGTCATCGATGCCGCCTGATGCAATACTCTGGATGCTGTGGTCGCTACCTATATTCACAAAGGGCGTATACCCTCCATCCCAGATTTCCGACAACATGTATGTAACCGTATCAGACTGGTCGAAGGAATGGTAGACGCTGGCTAAAGACAGGTGCTTACCAGACCAGGAATCTATGGGAGCAAACTCCTGGGCTAACGCGCCGGGCACAAGGGAGCCATCGGAGGGCCAATACGTACGCGGGGTAATCCCCAGCAGGACGGGTTCTCTCGGCTGGCCTCTCACAATAAAGGGCAAATACACTGTTGCCCCCCCATCAGCCGACTTCCCTTTGGCGAAGGAGGCCGAGAGAAAGCCACCGATGAGTAACAACATCATCGCTCCGAGCAAAAAACGCCGAAACATGGGCGAAAACAGATTTATCCGTTTCATAATTACCTTCCTATTGTCATTGGCCGCAAGAGGGAACAGCAGAACGTTATATCGAGGTTTCATGCGTGCTGTCTCCCCTGTCTCTGTCTACATTGCGGTACGCTTTCTCCAGTGATATTTTCTGGTCATCAAACGCATGCAGCAAGCAGCAGGCTTGGCAACTCTCGCTGCAAACACCTGCGATTTTATTTTACCGCAATTCCGTTCTTTCTACAGGAGAGAGTGGGCCGCGAGGTCAATCGGGAAATGCAGGCCTGCCGCTCTCGCCGGGGGCTGGAAGTCTCCCGTTTCAGGGCCTACGATTTATCCCTGGCCTGGACGGGACAGCCGCTCTTCGAGAACTCGCACGCGAGAATCCCAGGTGTTGGCCTGCGCGGTTTCTTCTACACGCTTCAAATAGGTATCGTCGTTCCGCATACGCATGGCCTCGGTCAAATAATCGAGGAACTGCGGAACATCTTTTGCCAGGAAGACACCATCATAAGGACGGCATTCCGGCAAATCCGTCGCCACGACGGGTTTGCGACATGCCATGTACTCGAATAATTTGACGGGGGAAGTAGCCAAAGTTATTTCATTCACCTTGAAGGGAATCACCGCCACGTCAAAGCGCCATACGTAAGAGAACAAGGCGCTGTATTCTTTCATGCCCAGGTACGCAACGTTCGGCAAATCCAGCACGCCGCTGCGGGCAAGGCTGCCGTCATAATCCACACCGATAAGGACAAAAGAGAATTCCGAATATCGTCTGGCAGCCCGTTCGAGCAAATCGTAATCGAACCACTCCGCCAGGGCTCCCGAATAGCCGACAACGGGACGGCCAAGTTCGAGGATAGGGAGCAAGTCGGCGGGAGGAGTAACCCCTTCTTGTGGACGAGACGCCTGGATGAAGGCATAGTCCACCCCGTTGGGAATCAGCAAAGCATCTTCCCGGTGAGGACGCACAGCCTTCAAAAGGCGTCGGGCGGTAACGACGACGATGTCTGCTTCTTGCAACAACCGCAAGTGGTCTTCCAATCGCGCTCCTGAGACCTCCAAATCATCATAATGGTCATAGACCACCTGAGGGGTGCGGAAATACGGCAACCAGGAGATGTTCCAGGCTGCGCCCAGGTATACGACGGGTTGCTCCAATATACGGAACGTTTCCTCCGGCACATGGGCGAGATACAACCCCGGTTCAACCCGCCGAAAGCCAAAAACCGCATCGGTACGCCCATTCCGCGTACAATAGAAATACAACCAGCCTCTGCGGGCCAGGGCGCGCGCCATCTGATGCGGCCTTTGGAACATGAAACTCCAATCGTGGGTGGGAGGATACACGATTAGGCCGCGTCGCCCGGAATGCTGTTTCAAAATCTCTCGCAGGCGCGCCTGATAGAAGGCTATCTCCCGCTCACGAACCCGTCCCCGAGACAGCACCCCCAACGTAAAAGCAAGGGCTTGCACCGTTCCCACGATTTCCAGCAAGACCGTGTAGGGGTAAAAACGACGTCCCAGCATGGCGGCGCGGGAACGATTCGCGCGCCATAGATGCCCTCCCCCCCAGAGCAGCCAACCCCCAAAATAGAGCGCTCCGAACAGCGGCCACAAAACCAGGAGCGCCAAACCCAACCCCAAAAGGCCCAGGCGCCGCGGCCAGATACGCAAGAGTTCCACAACTTTGTACCAGTACAAGTCCGCGGAGATGCCCGTTTCCCCATCGCCGCGTGCATAACGGAAATAGGTCTTCACCAGTTTCCCCAGCGTATCCGGAGCATACCAGGCGACGCGAGCCATCGGCACAAAAGCCCAGCGGGCCGGCTGGGCTTTCAAACGCAAATCAAAGAGAGTATCTTCTCCGGCATCGGTCAACCACTCCGGGTAGCCTCCCGCGTCCTCCCAAATCCGTTTGCGAAAAGCCAGAGAACGCCCGGAAGGGAGGAATTCCCGCGGGTCTATTTTCTCCAAATCCACTCCGAAGAAATGCTTTGCCAGGCGACTCAGAGTATTGGTTTCCAGCACATCGTAGTACCCTGCACTGACGGAAATCTCTGGGTCCAGCACAAAAGGCAGGGTCAGCATTTCCAGCCAGTTCGCG
>DRKV01000382.1 GCA_011051635.1 Chloroflexota bacterium
AAACCGCTCTCATCCTGGCCGATTGCCTCTACGGCTCGACCGGTTCCTCGGATAACGCCATCAAAACATGGTACATCTTCGGCAACCAGCCTGCCAACAGCATCCTGCTCAGTACCGACCCGGTAGCGCTGGACTGCGTGGCCGTGGATTTGCTGCGTCTGGAATTGCCCTACCAGGACAAAAGTCTGGACGACAACCGCGTTTATGATTTCCTCTTCTGCGCCCAGGACGCCGGACTGGGCATTTGCGAAGGCACGCGCGGCAACCCTGGCGGCAACCCGCTGCAAACGCCTTACGGCAGTGGCTACAACGACATCACTTACGTGCGGATTGACCGCTGAAGACAAAGAACGGGACGGCTCAGATTTCTGGAGAAACTGGTTGGCACTTTGCACCGAGGGATGCGGGTTCCCCCCACCCCAAACCCTCCCCCACAAGTGGAGGAGGGCAATTTAAGGGGACTTCTTCGGTCGCTGTGCGACCGAAGAAGTCCCCGAAGGAATCATGTCCCCCCTTTCCGGCGGGGAAAGGGGGGATACAGGGGGGATAGGGGAGAAGGCTTTCGCCAGAAAAATGTATCCATGTTTCGAACCATCCCTAAAGAACAGCCAACCTAAAAACGCCGCCCTTCTGGGCGGCGTTTTTGATTTGCATAGCCCCAATTTCCCATGTACACGCCGGGGGATTTACGGTATCCTGATGCGTGCTACCAACCATGAGACAATCACAACAACGGCAATTTTTATTGCTTTTTACGCTATTGAAGACAAAGCCATCATCAATTACCGGATTAGAGGTACCCTCATTATGAAAAAAGTCATCGCCATTTTCCTCCTGCTCGGATTTTTGGTCACCATCTTGCCGACGCCTGCTGTCCAGGCTGCCGGCGACGACTGGCCGATGTATTACCACGACGCAAAGCACAGCGGGCGCACTGCCGCCTCCGCCGTCAACGACCAGCCGCTCTACCTGCAATGGGCTTACGCCTTCGGTGAGCGCGTGGAGATAGAAGTCCAGCCCATCCTGGCGGACGGCGTGCTCTACGTGGGTGTGATGAACGGGGAAATGCACGCTATCGACGCCCTGACCGGAGAGACAAAGTGGATAGCCCAACCGGGCGGCCCCATCCCGCACACCGCCGCGGTCAGCGAGGGACGAGTCGTCTTCGGCTCGCTAGATGGCAAAGTCTATGCCCTGAACGCCGGCAACGGCAGCACGGTATGGGCATTTTCCACCGGGGCGCCGGTCGTCTCCGCTCCGGCTATCGTAAACGGGATTGTCTACATCGGTTCCACCGACGGGAGACTATACGCCATTAGCCTGAGCAGCGGGGCGGAAGTGTGGCACTACACCACCGGCGGGCCGGTAGTCTCATCGCCGGCGGTCGCCAACGGACGCGTCTACTTCGGCAGCGAAGACCTGAAAGCGAGGGCCGTGAGCGCATCCAGCGGAGCCTTGCTGTGGGAAACGCAACTCTCCGGGGCGGCCATGCACAACACCCATCCGGTTGTCTCCGACGACGGGAACGTGGTCATCTTCCAGACCGTCAAGCCGGGGGTGACCTCCTACGTGCCGACCGAAGGCTACCCCAACGTCAGCGCCGGCGCCAACCCTGTCAGCACATGGAACACCTACTACCAGCAGCATCCGGAACGCCGCACGCTCTACTACCTCAAAGCCAGCGACGGCTCCGATTTGTGGGACCCCTCGCAAGGTCGGTACGTCCCCATGCCCATCCCCTACTGGGGGCTGATACACCCCGTCATCGGGCCGGATGGACGCGCCTGGTTCCCCTCCCCCGCCGGTTCCTCGGGCAACAATTTTGAACTCGACCACGACGACCGCCTGATACGGGTGGATTTGGGCAATGGAGCGGCCTCTCAGGTGGCGGGGGGCAGCGGGCAGCCTGAATTCCAACTCCGCACCGACGAAATCGGACGCGCCATCTTCGCCGGGGGCGATTTCTACTACGCCATCAGCGAAGACCTGGGCGTATACCGTCCGCCTCAAACCGGCGGCAACGGCGGGATGCGCGCCCTGTTCTCCAACGGCGACCCCAGCGGCTACAACTTCGGCGACCACATGCACCCTCACAGCCCTCTCCCCACCCGTCACCTGTGGCGCTACGGCGGCGCGGTTGCCATGGGCGGCGTACCGGGGGCCAGCGTTCCCATCGTCGCTAACGGGATGGTGTATTTCATCTCCTACGGCTGGTTGTACGCCCTCGGACCGCAGGACCGCGGCCTCGACCCGGCCACATCCTTCCCCCCGCGGGATGCCCAGGAATACATTTTCACTTATCCTCGCGCTGAGGCTCCCACCGTGACCGAAATCCAGGCCGAAGTGGAGCAACGCGTCGCCGACATCCTGGCCCGCGGCCCCAACGACCCGCCCGTCGCCGTCCGCTGGGAACAGCCCGGCACCAATCCGCAAAGCATGCAGGATAACGAGTACACCTTCGAAGTGTACGGAACCGACGCAGACCTGGTGCGCGTCCTGACCAAAGCCTATCCCTTCCTTCCCCCCGGGCAGCAGAGCCAGGTCAAAGCCTATCTCAGCGCCTTGCTGGATAAAGACCTGCTCAACACAGACCGCTACGCCAATGAACGCCAATGCTACCTTTTCGGCCAACAAGGAATTTTCAGCGGGTCGGTTTGCAGCGCAAACGATGTGCTGGATACCGCCTGGTACGCTAAAAACCCCAACCTGGTAGGGATGCGTCTTTACGCCCTGTGGCAGTACGCCGATACCACCGGCGATTGGGACAAGATTCAATCCAACTGGTCTTTCATCAAAGCCCGCTGGAGCGACTGGGTGCAGAAATGCGGCTCGCCCACATCTATGGGATTCTGCGATTTTGAATCCTGGCGCGAGGGCCGCCTGAACCTGCCCGCCCAGATTGCCGCAGCCGAATCCATGCGGAACATGGCCTCCCACCTGGGAGATACCGCCATTCGGGACCAGGCGCAGGAGTATCTGACCTCCTTTTTAGAGGCACGCCTGACCGCTGATTCCTTCGTCCCCCAGATGTACGACCAGGGACGCCGCCAGCCTTTCCAGATTCGCCTGGACTCCAAAGGCGTTATTCGCGTGGACGACGTTACCGGCCCCAACTCCCCCTACAACAACGAACTGATTCCCTACGACCCCACCATGCAGGGCTGGAGAAATCGGGACAACGACCCCAGCCAGCTCACCTGGTGGGAAGACGGCCACTACAAGGTGGATGCCTGCATCGGCTTCATGCACTACCAGGGGTTGACCGGTTACTTCCCCCTGACTCCGGCATTGACCGACCTGCTGCGCAACAACTTCCGCAGCCGCACCGAAGGGTATGTGCGCTCCTACGAAATCAACGCCCCCTGGTGGTGGATGAGCGACCTGGCCCACCATACCACCTGCGGCGGAGAACATCTTTACCACAGCCCCACCCTGGCATGGAGCCTCTTCCAGGTCAAAGCCCACATTCTGCAGGAAGACTGGGACACCCTGGCCCGCGAACTGCCCATTCCGGCCTCCTTCAACAGCCGCTACGACCTCTACCGCCTGGAAAACCTGGTCACACTGCTCGACCTGGGCGGCAGCAACCTGGGCGGCAGCCGCAAGGAGGTCTCCAGCCCTTTTGCTTCCCAAGGCGACACCCTCACTTACGTCATCACTGTGCAAAATAGCGGCGCCCCCCTGGACAACGAAGTCCACGTCAGCGATACGCTCCCCCAGGGCATGCAGTACGTGGCAGGGAGTCTGACCGCCAGCCGCGGCGCGGTGGACGACAGCGCCGCCCCCACGCTGCGCTGGAGCGGAACGCTGGGCAGCAGCGGCATAGTCACCATCCGGTATCAGGCCCGCGTGGTCACATCCCAAAGCACCGTCTTGCGCAACGTCGTCACAATTGACGTCCCCGCTCTGGATACCGTCCAGCGCAGCGCCGACGTAGCGGTCAACCAACGCCTCCTTTACCTGCCGCTCTTGCAACGCTGAGCAGCGGTGCAGACATAAAACAACGCACACAAACAGGACACTTGGGCAAGTGTCCTGTTTGTGTTGGGCAGGACACAGGGACGCACTCGCGTTTTGCAGAAAATGGGAGCATCGTCCCTGCAGGCAGGGCCGGAACCCCTGCCCTGAAGCCTCCAAGCCCGCAAAGCGGGCTTCCTGCTCGCCAGCGGGGAAGTTCCAGTCCCCCGCGCCGGCGGCAAAGGCGTCAGTCGTTGCAGTCATGCGCTTTTCCGCGCAAATCAGCGAGCATCAGCGTAATCTGCGTTCTTCAAGCGACTTTTCTGCATCTCTTGAGCGCGCCCCGCTCCCCGGTACCGTTTCCACAACGCGGGTGCAAAGTGGTATAATCGGGCGCGTCACTGTCGGAGCGTTTACCGACAAGGCGATTGGTCGTGCCGGAATGGATGCCATTCCAGCGCGCCCAATCGCTCTACGTCTATCACCCCATACGGGAGTCACATTTCTATGAAACTGCACGAATACCAATCCAAAAACATCTTCGCCAAGTACGGCGTCCCCATCCCTCCGGGGAGAGTGGCGGCTACCGCAGCCGAGGCAAGACAGATTGCCGAAGAACTGGGTGGCCGCGTTGTCGTTAAATCCCAGGTGCTCGTTGGCGGGCGCGGCAAGGCCGGCGGTGTCAAACTGGCAAACTCGCCGGAAGAAGCCGAAGAACTGGCCGCCAAAATCCTGAGCATGGAAATCAAAGGGCTGCCCGTCCGCAAGGTGTTGATTGACAAGGCCGCCAACATCGAAACCGAAATTTACCTGGGCATCACCAACGACCGCGCCGCCCGCAAGCCGGTCATCATGGCCTCCGCCGCCGGCGGGGTGGACATCGAAGAAGTAGCCCGCGAGACCCCTGAGAAAATCATCAAAGTCCACATTGACCCTCTGCTCGGGCTGCAAGGCTACCAGACCCGCGACCTGGCCGCCGGGATTGACCTGCCCAAGGAGCACTGGCGCGCTTTCGGCAAAATCTGCACCGGCCTGTGGGAAGCCTACTACCACAGCGACGCCACCCTGGCCGAAATCAACCCCCTGGTCATCACCGCCGAGGGCGAACTGCTCGCCGTGGACGGCAAGATGCTCATTGACGACAACGGCCTTTTCCGCCACCCCGACCTGGCCGAGATGCGCGACCTGGACGT
This sequence comes from Chloroflexota bacterium, assembly GCA_011051635.1. Classification (GTDB taxonomy): domain Bacteria; phylum Chloroflexota; class Anaerolineae; order Anaerolineales; family DRKV01; genus DRKV01. The sequence continues at coordinate 5,151 of DRKV01000382.1, forward strand.
GGAAGACCCCACCGAGGTAGAAGCCCGCAAATACGGCCTGTCCTTCATCAAACTGGACGGCAACATCGGCTGCATGGTCAACGGCGCCGGGCTGGCGATGGCGACTATGGACATCACCAAACTCTTCGGCGGCCTGCCCGCCAACTTCCTGGACATCGGCGGGGGAGCCAACGCGGACAAGGTGGCTGCCGCCTTCCGGTTGATTCTCTCCGACCCCAAAGTGGAAGCCGTGCTCATCAACATCTTTGGCGGCATCACCCGCGGGGACGAGGTTGCCCGCGGCATCCTGGCCGCCATAGACGAAGTCAAGCCCGAAGTGCCCATGGTTGTCCGCCTGGTGGGCACCAACGCCGAAGAAGGGCGTCAACTCCTGGCCGACGCCGATATGATTACCGCAGAAACCCTGGCCGACGCGGCCCAGAAAGCCGTAGCCGCCGCGAAGGGAGGCAAATAACCATGAGCATTCTCGTCAATAAAAATACTCGTCTGATTGTACAGGGTATCACCGGGCGCGAAGGCCTGTTCCACACCCAGCAAATGGTCGCCTACGGAACCAACGTGGTAGGCGGCGTGACCCCCGGCAAAGGCGGAGAATGGGTGCTGGATGGCAAAATCCCCGTTTTCGACTCCGTGCGCCAGGCCGCCGAAGCCACCGGCGCCAACGCCAGCGTGATTTTCGTCCCGGCCCGCTTCGCGGCGGATGCCATCTTCGAGGCCGCCGACGCCGGCCTGGAACTGATTGTGTGCATCACCGAAGGCATCCCCGTTTTCGACATGATGCGCGTCCGCGCTTACATTGACCACCTGGATACCCGCCTGGTAGGTCCTAACTGCCCCGGCCTGCTCACCCCCGGCGAAGCCAAAGTGGGCATCATCCCCGGCGACATCGCCATCCCCGGCAACGTGGGAGTCGTCTCCCGCTCCGGCACGCTGACCTACGAAGTGCTCTACGCCCTCAAGAACATCGGGATGGGGGCCAGCACCTGCGTCGGCATCGGCGGCGACCCCGTCAACGGCACCAACTTCATTGACGCCCTGCGGATGTTCGAGGCCGACCCCCAGACCGAAAAAGTGGTCATGATTGGCGAAATCGGCGGCACGGACGAAGAGAAAGCCGCGGAGTTCATCGCCAACCACATGAGCAAACCGGTGGTCTCCTTCATCGCCGGACAGACCGCCCCTCCCGGCAAACGCATGGGGCACGCCGGCGCTATCGTCCAGGGCGGGACCGGCACCGCGGCGAGCAAAATCGAGGCCCTGAAAGCGGCCAACGTCAAGGTAGCCCGCCACCCCGAGGAAATTCCCGAATTGCTGTAGCCCCGTCTTTCTTGCACGCAAAAAGCCCGACCACTTGGCCGGGCTTTTCTCGTTTGGGGACAGTTTCCACAATGGGGGCTGCTACTTGCGGCTCAGGGCAATCGTCACCACGGTGAACTGAGCATTGGGGTTGTACTGCATGTTGATGGACAACTGCTCATCGGTGGCGTTCTTGCGGAGCATACTGGCGATATTGCCCACCACGCTGTCGGGCGGGCCTTTGATTTCCCATCCCAGCGGAGGCAGCACTTCGTGATAAAAATCCACCACAGTCTGCACGTCGGCATCTACCTTGTAGGTAATTTGCGTCCCGCCGCGCTGGATGTCTACATCGTAGGCACCGTCCATCAAGGGCACGTCAGCAGGCGCTTCGTTGGCGGGAGGAGGAGCGGGAGGTTCAGTGGCTGCCGATTCGCCGCCGGCACTGCTCTCCGCTGCGGTGGGGGCGGCAACCTCTCCACCGCCGCTATTTCCTGAGGGAGCGGGAGCACTCGTAGGGGCCGCGCTGCCTCCCCCACAGGCGGCCAACACGAGGGTCAGAAGCACCAAGAGGGCCAGTATCGAAAATCGTTTCTTCATTTCTTCCTCCTGAGGAATATTCTCAAGGCGCGTGGTCAAGCAAAACCAGTCTGCACCAGGCCAGATAAATCGCGGGAATACTATAAACGGGGCGCGGCAAAATGTCAACGACCAGGCAGGAAAAACATCTAAAAAAGGGATAAAAAAAGAAGCAGAGACTGGCCGGGGTCTCTGCTTCCCTGTTCTCGCCTTTTTGCGCTATTTCATGTGGGCATCCACGTAGGCGACTGCCTCGCCCACCGTGGTAATGGTCTGCGCGTCCTCGTCCGAAATCTCGCCGCCGAACTTGTCTTCAAAAGCCATGATAAGTTCCACCAAATCCAGTGAGTCGGCTTCCAGGTCTTCCCGGAAGCGCGCTTCGGGCGTCACTTTGTCTTCTTCCACGTCCAGCAATTCGACGATGATTTCTTTGATTTGTTCAAACGTATCAGCCATGATACTAGCCTCCTGAAGGGTATCGGGAATTTTTCCAGTTTCACAAAGCGGCTTTCTCGCGCCGACCGCACCGTATTGTAACCGCGCCCGGCAAGATGTCAAGTGGCACAACTGCGAGCAGTTGTGCTACGCAACGCGGCAAATTGACAGTTCAAATGCGGACTGGTAAGATAGCCTCACCCCAAAGGAACACACAATGGAAGAAAAAGTTACGCCTATCGGCAACCGGAAAAACGAGCACATCCGCATCAATCTGGAAGAAGACGTGCGCTCCGGCCTGACCACCGGCCTGGAGCGCTACCGTTTAATCCATGAAGCCTTGCCCGAAATTTCTCTGGCGGACGTGGATTTGGGGGTGTTCCTGTTTGGAAAGCGGCTGCAAGCCCCGGTGTTCATCTCCTCCATGACGGGCGGCACGCGGGAGGGTGGCCTGCTCAACCAAAGGCTGGCCGAGGCCGCCCAAGAGACCGGCATCGCCATGGGTCTCGGCTCCCAGCGGGCCGCCATCGAGCACCCCGAACTGGCCGAGACCTTCTCCATTGCCCGCAAAGCCGCCCCCGATGCCGTGCTCTTCGCCAACCTGGGGGCCGTGCAACTCGCCCGCGGTTACGGCGTGGACGAATGCCGCCGCGCCGTGGAGATGATAGAAGCCGACGCCCTCATCCTGCACCTCAACCCCTTGCAAGAAGCCCTCCAGCCCGGCGGAGATACCGATTTTCGCGGCCTGGCGGAGGCCATTGCGAAGGTCTGCGCCGCGCTGGATGTCCCCGTGATTGTCAAGGAAGTCGGCTGGGGCATCTCCGAGCGCACGGCGCGCCTGCTGGCCGAGGCCGGGGTGGCTGCCATCGACGTGGCCGGAGCGGGCGGCACCAGTTGGTCGCAGGTGGAAATGCACCGCGCCCCGGACGCCTTTACCCGCTCCCTGGCCGCCGCCTTCGCGGATTGGGGCATCCCCACCGCCGAGAGCATCCGCAACGTGCGCCGCGCCGCCCCGAAAGTCCCCGTCTTTGCCAGCGGCGGCCTGCGCGACGGCGTGGAGATTGCCAAAACCCTGGCGCTGGGCGCCACGCTGGGCGGCATGGCCGGTTTCTTCCTCAAAGCCGCGGCCCGTTCCACCGAGGCAGTGGTCGAGTCCATCCGCCTGGTAGAAGCCCAGATACGCGTCGCCATGTTCGCCGCCGGCGCACGCACTCTCGAAGAGTTGAGAGGGAGGGTAGTGATTGGGGATTAGGGATTGGGGATTGGGGATTGGGAACTGGGGGCTGGCTCTCGTATCTCCGGCAGCGCTTCACATCCCGCCTCCCCCATTCCGCCTTCCGCATTCATCATTCCGCCTCCCCCATTCTGCCTTCCGCATTCATCACTCTGCCTTCGCCACTCTGCCTTTCTCACTCCGCACTTCCCATCCCCATGCTTACCACCGACCTTCTCCCCCCCATCGAAAACGAAATGCGCCGCGTCCTGGCGCTGGCCGACGGTGAACGCTACCATCTCCTGCATCACATGATGGCCTACCATCTGGGCTGGGAAGGCGAGGGAGCGGGGCCAGAGGCCACCGGCAAGCGCGTCCGCCCGGTGCTGGTGCTGCTCACCGCGGCCGCGGCGGGCGGTGATTGGCGCGCCGCGCTCCCGGCTGCCGCGGCGGTAGAGTTGCTCCACAACTTCTCGCTCATCCACGACGATATAGAAGACAACAGCCCCACCCGCCGGGGACGTCCCACGCTGTGGAAACTGTGGGGCATCCCGCAGGCCATCAACACCGGCGACGCCATGTTCACCCTGGCGCACACGGCCATCATCCGTCTGAAACTGCCGCCGGAACGCGTCCTGGAGGCCGCCGAGGTTTTTCAGCGCGCCTGTCTGCGCCTCACTCAGGGACAGTTCCTGGACATCGCCTACGAGCAGGAGCGCAGCCTGCCCCTGACGGCCTACTGGCCGATGGTGAGCGGCAAGACCGCCGCCCTGCTGGCCGCCTGCACCGAACTGGGGGCCCTCTGCGCCGGGGCGGGGGGCGAAATCCGGGCCGCGTATCGGGAATTCGGGGAGAAACTGGGGCTGGCTTTCCAGGCCCTGGACGACGAACTGGGCATCTGGGGCGATGAGGCCCGGACGGGCAAATCCGCCGCCAGCGACCTGCTGGAAGGCAAGAAATCGCTTCCGGTGCTGTACGGGCTGGAGCGCAAGGGGGAGTTCGCCCGCCGCTGGATGGCAGGGCCGCTCACCGCCGAAGAAATCCCCGCTTTGGCGGCCCAACTGGAGACCGAGGGGGCGCGTGGCTACACGCAGGATACCGCCGCCCGTCTGACCGATGAGGCTCTCTCCGCTCTGGAGCGCGCCCGTCCCCGGGGCGAGGCCGCCGAGGCCCTGCGCGCTCTGGCGCTCCGCCTGCTGAAGCGCAGGGCGTGAAGCGCCTCCCGCCCGCGCCCGACCAGCCACATACGCCCGAAGACAAGACATCGGAAGTTTGAGAAACTTCCGATGTCTTTTGCTACCTCTCCCCCACGAACTCCATGAAAACCCGATTGCCCAGCAGACGCCCGCGGGGGGTGAGACGCAATCTGTCCTCTCCGGCCCATTCCAGCAGGCCGAGGGCGGTCAGGCGGGCGATTTGTGCCCCGTAAGCCGCCTCCAGCGGGAGGCCGAAACGTTGCCGGAAGCGCGCCGCCGAAACGCCCTCCTGCGTCAGGCGCAGGCCCATCATCATGTACTCGCCCATCTCTTCGGCGGGGGTCAGGCGGCGGGCCTCCACGGTGGCCGGGGTGCGCGGGAACTCCAGGGGGCGCGGCGGGGCCTCCAGGCGGCGGATGTAAGCCCGCGGGGCGCGGGCCGTCACCGTCCGCAGGCCGGGGATATAGCCGTGCGCGCCGGCCCCCAGCCCCAGGTAGGGTTCGCCGCGCCAGTAGCGCAGGTTGTGGCGGCAGAAGTACGCTTCCCCCCGCGCCCAGTTGGAGATTTCGTACTGCACATACCCGGCCTGCGCCAGGCGCGCCGCGGCCCATTCGTACATCTCGGCGGCCAGGTCGGGGTCGGGAGCGGGGAGCAGGCCGCGCCCTACCCAGTGCTGCATGGGCGTCCCGTGCTCCAGAGTGAGAGCGTAGAGAGCCAGATGCTCCGGGCGCAGCCCCAGGGCCAATTCCAGGCTGCGCTGCCAGGCATCCAGCGACTGCCCCGGCAGACCGAAAATCAAATCCAGGTTGAGGTTCGCAAAGCCGGCCTGCCGCGCCCAGGCAACGGTCTGGATGGCCTGGGGGTAGTCGTGGATGCGCTCCAGAAGGCGCAATTCGGCGGGGTTGGCG
>DRKV01000383.1 GCA_011051635.1 Chloroflexota bacterium
GGCAATTCCGACCCCGGCCAGCAGAACGCCATACACCAACAGGCGCAAGCGAGATTCGTCCACGCACCAGCGCACAATGGCGTAGTAGAACACGACTCCGTTCAAGACCCGCCACACCTGGGGCACGGTAATCTCCGGCAGCGCGGTAGCCCAGAGAGTCACCGGCAGCATGAGCAGCAGACCGGCGGCGGGGAGGTCCAGCGGCGTGCGCGTCCACCAGCGCCGGGTCAATACGCCGTTGAGAACAAAGAAAAGGGCAAAAGCAATCACCGGCCAGGGCAACAGGGCTGTTTTGACGAAGGCAGCGGCCACCAGCAGGCCGACGAGGCCGAATTCAAGATGGGAGAGAAGGGAGGTAGAGCGGAGATTATCGAACATAGGCGGGGGTAATTGTACCGGAGGACAGCACCATTAAACCACAAAGCCGCGCCGTTTTCTTCGACGCGGCGGGAAAAGCGGGACAGAAAACCAGGGAGAGTCTAATACGCTCCTTCCCGGCTCAGCACCACCCACACTGTTTTCGCCAAGATGTAAATATCCAGCCAGATAGACCAGTTGCGGACGTAATACTCATCCAGGCGGACGCGCTCTTCGTAGGTGGTGTTGTTCCGCCCGGAGACCTGCCAGAGGCCGGTGAGGCCGGGGTGGACTTGTTTATAGAGTTCAAAACTATCGCCATATTTCTCAATCTCGTTTTCCACAATGGGACGCGGGCCGACCAGACTCATTTCGCCACGCAACACATTCCACAATTGGGGGAATTCGTCCAGGCTGGTTTTGCGCAAGATTTGGCCGAAACGGGTAATGCGCGGGTCTTCCTTGATTTTCTGGTTGGCCTCCCATTCAGCACGCAGTTCAGGGTGCTTTGTGAGATATTGTTCCAGGACTTGCTCGGCATCCTGTACCATGGTGCGGAATTTCCACGCCTTAAACCGCCGTCCACCACGCCCAATGCGTTCCTGCCCATAGAAAATAGGCCCAGGAGATGTCCACTTGACCACAATCCCTACTATGAACAACAGGGGAGATATGAGGATGCCCCCGACGCACACCAATATCACATCCAGGCATCGTTTGACGCGCTGCTCAACGCTGTTCAGAAGATTGTTCCGTATCTCTAGGCCAAGAAAGCCATCTATCGTGAAAGGGGAAACCCCGAGGCTACTTACATGTTCCAGGGCAGGCAACAAGACAATACGCTTGAAAGTGCTCCGACCACTTGACAGATAGTGAACAACACTTTCAGGCAGGCTCTCTGTAAGGACTATTGCCGTATCTATGTTCGCTACAAAAGGGAATAGAAGCCCATCTTCCGTCTCTTCCCAGCATAGATGAGGCTGTTCTTTCCCAGAGGCGCCTTTTGAGGTCGCACAATCTATAGCCACAACGGGACGCAATCCCGTCATCTTGTTGCCCAACAAAAAGTTCCACAGCCACGTCTTCCCTTCCCCTCTCCCCACAATGGCAACGGGGTACCCCCATAAATCCAGCGCCATCATCATCTGGCGTGTGAGAGCACGCCCCAGCGGCAACAGCACCAAAGCGGCCAACCACACTCCTCCAAAGGTCATGCGGGAATAAGCGAGTGAGGTACGTGTCCAAAAAGTCAGGGCAAGTAAAGAAAGTACCACCAGAGTAATTGTGGTCGAGAGGCGCTTTAATTCAGAGGCTGGATGTAACCCTACTCCGGGATACAAATTCCGCAAACTGGCAACCCCGATGTATCCCATCGCCACCGGCCATACCTGCGGGAGCAAATCCCACCGCCATTCCCCCAACAGAACATACCGAAGAGCAATCGTCACCCAGCCTGCTGCGACCAAGCCGAGCGCATCCGACACAAGTAGTGCAGTAATCATCCAGCCTTTGGCGGTTCTCAAAGACCAGGATAACCGGAATTTATTTAGTCCTACCTTGTGAACGGCTTTTGTCGACTGCGTTGTGACTGAATGCATAGCCGAATCTCCTTGCTTAATATTGTGTAGCCCCTATAGAGCCTCGAATATGCGTTCAAACCGCGTAACTATCACGGCAATATCAAAATATCGTTCTGCATAGGAACGCCCCTTTGCTCCCATGTACAAGCGTTGTTCTTCCGAGTTTCGCAAACGTTGGGCTGCATCTACAAATGCTCGATTGTCTTTAGGCGTTACGACCAGCCCGGCCTTCTCTTTTTGAATTATCCTGGCGGCCAGATTCCCTTGTGGAATAGCCGCCAGCACAGGCCGTTGTGCACAGAGATAGGAGAGTACTTTGGAAGGCACGGAAAATACCCCTGCATCCGGCTTCAGCAATGCCACCAGCACATCCGCGGCTCCCATGACGTTCGGAAGTTCCTCAAAGGGTTGGTAGCCCATCAATACCAGATTATCCAGTTTCTCCCTGCGTTTTTGCTCTCGCAGCCAATTCGCGCCGGGGCCTTCAGAAATCACAACCACACGGACCGATGTATCTTGTCGGTAGCGCAACGCCAGTTGCAGCAACATGCTGGGGTCGTGTTTCATTCCCAATGTACCGGTGTACATGAAACAAAACTTATCGCCCAAATTGTGGCGTATAGCCCAGGGATTTTTCTTAGGACGAACGGGTAAAGTATCCAATGGCGCCCAATTTGGAATCACCGAAATTCTCTCCGCAGGCACCCCCCATCTCTCCAAAAGCGGCAAGAAGTCCGGAGTTATGGCAATAACACGAGAACTCTTGCGCAACAAGAAACGCTCCAGAAATATGTAGTACTTTCCAATCCACCGTCCAACCAGTGGCATTTTACGAGCCAGGATATTTTGTGTCGCGATGCCAATAATATCCTGCAACCAAAAGACAAAGGGAACGCCCTCTTTGTTAAGAGAACCCAAGAGAATCCATTGGGCATCCAGGGGGGTGTTGGCAGAAAGAACAACGTCAGGGTGAAAAGATTTTACCGCATCTATCACCAGATAACCATATTCCCGTTCTTGAAGCCATCGTTTGAAAAATTTATCTTTCCGCAAAGGCTGCCGCGTATAAAGGGGCTTTACTTGTAAATGGACTTTGCCCACTTGCACGGCCGCATTTCCCTGTGGCGTAGTATTATACCCCGCGTAAACACACAACACTTCGTGGCCCCGTTCTGCCAGTTTTTGAGCAAAATCCAGAATGAATGGGTATCCTGCGTAATCGTTGAGCAATATGCGCATGGTTATCCCTGGTGCTCCACCAGCAATACTTCCAGCAATTTCGTCATCCTTGCCCTCTCCTAAAGACGTCCGCAAGAAATTTCAATAAACTCTTCTTTTCTTGCTCCAGGAAGTCTTTATTTATTGCCATGGGATGTTTCCTAATGTCATCCAACCCCATTCTTTCCAACAGACGGCTGCGGGGGGATCTTGTGAACAACATCGCGTGGTTCCCGTATGCTAGTGCAGCCACGCAAGCATGTACCCTGTTTGAGAGCGTTAATCGTGCACCTTTGTATATTTCAAAATAGGCATAAGGCACATCATTCACCATCACCCTAGGGTATCTGTAAGTTTTTCTTCTCAATAACGGGTGTGGTCGATGGTCTGTACGCACTATCTCGTAATCACCTATTTGGGTAAGGGAATTTCCCGGGAAAAGGCCTTCCAGAAACATGAGATATCGGGAGCGTTCTGCCAGTTTTTGCCTAAATCTAGGGAAGCGTACCCCCCATATCCAGTCATCAAACGCAAACTCAAAATCATATTGTCCTGACGACAAGAATGTTTTGGATAGGCTTACGCAAGGCTCCGGGATTTTATCAAAATTGAAAGCAATCCATTTTCGCTCGTCTGAGAAAAGTCCGATAGGAGTATATAGGTCAGAGACGAAGAAACCGAAATCAATACCGTCGTAGGGATGCTCCGCCAAATCTCCCAACTTGTCATAAGTTTCGACATCACGGCTCGTGAATATGTACGGACGATAGCGCATCAAGAGTTCTCGGTAAGTTTTTACGTATCCGTCATCATATTTCATCATCCCTACCCCCAACAATACTAATTTAGTCCCCTTTGCCATAATTTTTGCAAGTCCTTGACCCCAAATTTTCTCGGTTTCTGGACGAAACAAAGGCCCCATCAGCACCAAGTAGTCAACGTCTATATATTCTGCCCAGTCAAAAAAGTTAGTAGGGTTTCCCCCTCTCGGATTCCAGTAAGAAGGATATCCTGGCATCTCCCCAATTAAAGATATCTGGACATCAGGCACAGACTTTTTCAAAGCATAAAGTCCACCTAGTTGGAAGAACGCGTTGCCGATATTTCTGGACCAATCCCCAAGAATATGCGCTATTGTTGTCATAAGGACTCGCGATTTTCTAGTTGCCGAAGCAGAATCTCAATTGAGTGTAAATATTGTGAATGCATAGCATCCCATCGCTCTTTAGATTTGCGTCTCTCCAACAACAACGATGTTGGGTTTGAAAACCATTTTACAATTTGGTCATACGCTTCCGTTATGAAATCGCTTTCAGAGGGGACGACCACCCCCACGTCATGAAGGATATCGGGAATACAGCCTCTTCGGGATGCAATTACAGGAACTCCAAAGCTGAGTGCTTCTAGA
>DRKV01000384.1 GCA_011051635.1 Chloroflexota bacterium
GCCTCTGGAGCGCTTCTTCGCCGCGGAGGGCCAGTCCCGCTTCGCTGAAACCTTTGCCTGCCTGACGGGTGAGCCGAGGAAGTGGAGAGTGGATGATGGACGATAGACGATGGACGACAGACCACGGACGGTGGACGATGGACGGTGGACGATGGACGACAGACCGCCGCTCGCACCCCGCACGTCGCACGTCGCACCTCGCATGTCACCCCGCACAACCTTGACACCTGACACGTGATACGTGATACGTGATACTTGACACATGACACCCTCCGCCCCCAAATCCCAAGTGCGCGCTTTCTACGACCAGGTTGGCTGGAAGGAAGTGAGCGCAGGGCTGTACCAGAACGCCAAATACGAAGACCTGCGTCCCGTTTCGCGCGAGTACATCGAGAAGTGCCACTTGCGCGTCAAGCGCTACCTGCCGCCGCAGGGCAAATACCTGCTGGACGCCGGTTCCGGCCCCATTCAGTACCCGGCTTACCTGACCTATTCGGAGGATTATCAGTACCGCGTGTGTGCCGATATTTCCATCGTGGCCTTGCAGGAGGCCCGCAAGCGCATCGGGGAACACGGCCTGTACGTGGTGGCCGATGTCGCCAACCTGCCTTTCAAGGATGAGGCTTTCGACGGTGTGGTATCCTTGCATACCATTCATCACCTGCCGCGCGAGGAGCATCCCAAAGCCTATCGGGAGTTGTACCGCACCCTCAAGCCGGGAGGCAGCGGCGTGGCCGTCAACGGTTGGGGGTGGGCGCGCTTTTCGCGGTGGGTGAATCTTCCCATCCGGGTACGGAAAATCTTTCGGCGGCTGCGCGGCGCACTGGTGCGCCGCCTGCGGGGAGGGCAAGCCGCCTCAAAGGGAGGCCGTTCCCAGGCGCAGGCGCAACTCAAGGTGGCCTACGCCGACAAGTACGATTACCGCTGGCTGCTGGAGCATGTCGGGAAGGAAGTCCCGCTGGAAATCCGCGTCTGGCGCAGCGTGAACACCAGCGCCCTGCGCTTCTACATCCACCCCTGGTTGGGCGGGCGGGGAGTGCTGCGGGCGCTCTTCGCGCTGGAAGAGCGTTTCCCGCGTTTTTTGGGGAAGCACGGCGCGTACCCGCTGGTCGTTTTCAGGAAATAAGGAGTGTGCATGAACTGGAAGGAAACTGTGGTGCTGGTCACCGGCGGCACCGGCTCGTTTGGCAAGACTTTCATCCGCACCATGCTGGACGAGTATCAGCCGGCTAAAATCATCGTTTACAGCCGGGACGAACTCAAGCAGCACGAGATGCGCCAAAAGGGATTCAACCATCCTTCGCTGCGCTATTTCATCGGCGATGTGCGCGACAAGGAACGGCTGTACCGCGCCATGCAGGGCGTGGACGTGGTGGTACACGCTGCGGCGCTCAAACAGGTACCCGCCTGCGAGTACAACCCGATGGAGGCCGTCAAGACCAACATCCTGGGGAGCAGCAACGTGGTGGATGCCGCCCTGGATGCCGGGGTGAAGCGCGTCCTGGCGCTCAGCACCGACAAGGCCGTCAATCCGGTCAACCTGTACGGGGCTACCAAACTGGCCGCCGAGAAACTGGTGGTGCAGAGCAACGCTTACGCCGCGGGCAAGGAGACCCGCTTCAGTTGCGTGCGTTACGGCAACGTGGTGGGCAGCCGCGGTTCGGTGGTGCCGGTCTTTTTGCGGCAGCGCGAGCAGGGCGTCCTGACGATTACCGATGAGCGCATGACGCGCTTTTGGCTCTCGCTCCAACAGGGCGTTCACTTCGTCATTCGCTGCATCGAGGAGATGCAGGGCGGCGAGGTCTTCGTGCCCAAGATTCCCAGCACGAAGGTGATTGACCTGGCGCGTGCCATTGCCCCGGAGGCGAAAATCAAGACCATCGGCATCCGCCCCGGCGAAAAATTGCACGAAATCCTGGTCTCACGGGATGAATCCCGCTCCACGGTAGAACTGGACGATATGTTCGTGGTGCTGCCGGTAGAGGCCTTCTGGTTTGGCGGCGACTGGATGCAGCGCGGTAAGCCTGTGGCCGACGGTTTCCGCTATTCCAGCGCCGAAAACCCCGAATGGTTGAGCATCGAAGAAATCCAGGCGATGGTAGCCCCCTTCGAGAAAGCCTATCGTAACGGAAGACTGGAGGGGTGACGCGTGCCCTGTACGCTGTACTCTGTACAAGGTACAAGGTACAGCGTACAGAGTACAACGTACTTGATACATGAAACTCCTCGTCACCGGGGCGAGCGGGTTGTTGGGGCTGAATCTGGCCCTGGAAGCCGCCGCCGACCACCAGGTAACGGGAGCTGTCCATCGTACCCGCCTGCAAGGGACGCCGTTCCCCGTTGTGCAGGCAGACCTGACCCGTCCCGGAGCGGTTGACCGTTTGTTGCGGGAGACCAATCCCGATTGGGTCATCCATTGCGCTGCGCTGGCGAATCTGGAAGACTGCGAACGCAATCCGGGCCTGGCGCGGCGCATCAATACCGAAGTCCCCGCGATTCTGGCACGCGCGTGTCGGAAGGGCGGAGCGCGCCTGCTGCACGTCTCCACCGATGCGGTCTTCGACGGTACGAAGGGCAACTACACCGAAGAAGATGAGCCTGCCCCGCTCAGCGTCTACGCGCGCACCAAACTGGATGGCGAGCGGGCTGTGGCCGCGGCCTATCCGCAGGCGATTGTGGCGCGCGTCAATCTCTTCGGCTTCAGCCCGACCGGAAAGCGCAGTCTGGCCGAATTCTTTCTCTACAACCTGCTGGCCGGGCGTCCCCTCAAGGGGTTTACGGATGTGTACTTTTGCCCTTTGCTGGTCAACACCATCGCCGCTTTGTTTCTGGAGATGCTGGAAGAAGACCTGCACGGGCTGTACCACGTCTTCGCCGCCGAGTGTTTGAGCAAGTACGATTTCGGCGTGCGGATTGCCCGCCGTTTCGGGTTGGACGCGGGTTTGATTGCCCCCGTCAGCCTGGCGGATGCCGGCCTGACCGCCCGCCGCGCCCCCAACCTGACGATGGATACGCACAAGTTATCCACCCACTTGGGGCATTCTCTCCCCACCTTCTCCCCCATGCTGGAGCGATTTTACACACTTTATCAACAGGGTTATCCACAGATGTTGAGGGGATTGGTGAGGGGAGAGTAGGAATTGGGGATTTGGGATTGGGATAACCCATCCCTGTTCCCCGCTCCCCAGTCCCTGTTCCCTGATTTTCGCTTCCCATCTTCCCGCCTCATCACCTCGTCATCTCCCCATCCCCTCGGAGGTTCCCATGTACGCCTATCCTGCCCCCGAAATTGAGATTGCCGGACGCAAAATCGGCCTCAACCATCCCACCTACTTCATCGCCGACATCGCTGCCAACCACGACGGCGACCTGGAGCGCGCCAAACTGCTCATCCGCTTGGCTGCCGAAGCCGGAGCGGACGCGGCCAAGTTCCAGAACTTCCGCGCCCCAAAAATTGTCTCCGATTACGGCTTCAAATCGTTGGGCGGACAACTCTCGCATCAGGCTTCCTGGAAAAAGAGCGTCTTCGAAGTCTATCAGGACGCCTCCATTCCCTTCGAGTGGACGCCCATCCTCAAAGCGGAATGTGACAAGGTCGGTATCCACTACTTCTCGTCTCCCTACGACTACGACGCCATCGAGCATCTCGACCCTTATGTGCCTGCCTACAAGGCCGGTTCCGGGTTGATGTCCTGGCCGCAGGCGCTGGTGCGTATGGCCGAAAAGGGCAAGCCTATCCTGATTGCTACCGGCGCGGCGGACATCAGCGACGTGGTGCGCGCCATGCGGATGGTGCAGGAGGTCAACGACGAGATTGTGCTGATGCAGTGCAACACCAATTACACCGCCAGCCCGGAGAATTACGACCACCTCAACCTGCGGGTTTTGCAAACCTATGCCGCCATGTTCCCCAATGCTGTGTTGGGGCTTTCCGACCACACTCACAGCCCGGCTCCCATTGTGGGGGCGGTGGCGATGGGAGCGCGGGTCATCGAGCGGCACTTCACCGACGACAACAACCGCGAAGGCCCCGACCACAAATTTGCGATGAACCCTCAGGCCTGGGCCGAGATGGTGGAGCAAGTCCGCACGCTGGAACGCGCCCTCGGTTCTCCCGACAAACGCGTCGCCGGTAACGAGCAGGAAACCTACCTCCTGCAGCGCCGCTGTCTGCGCGCCGCCCGCGACATCAAGGCCGGCGAGACCTTCACCGCCGAGATGCTCGAACCCCTGCGTCCCAACGTCCCCGGCGCCATCCAGCCCTGGGAGTTGGAACAGGTGATTGGCAAGAAGGCCCGCGTGGATATGCCCTACGGGAAGGAGGTGCGGTGGACGGAGATAGAATGACGTGCCAAGTGTCAAGTGTCACGTATCAAGTGTGGAGGTAGAGCGGTATGGCGTTGGTAAAGCGTTTTGAGGATTTGCACGCCTGGCAGGAAGCGCGGCGGTTGACGGTCAGGGTGTACCGATTGACATCTCAAGAGCCTCTGGCGCGTGATTTTGGACTACGAGA
>DRKV01000385.1 GCA_011051635.1 Chloroflexota bacterium
CCCCTACTCCCACCTGGACTCCCTCCCCGACCTTTACCCCTGCCCCGACATCTACCCCCGCTCCCCCGACCGCGACCCCGACGCCCACCGTCACCCTCCTCCCCACCAAAACCCCGCCGCCCATCGGGACGGTTGCGCCGTGAGTCAGGGATTGGGGATTAGGGAGCAGGGTACAGCGTACAGCGCACCTCCTCGCACGTGCCACTTGCCACTTGCCACTTGACACGTGATACATGGTACTTGATACGTGACACTCCTCACCCTCCTCACCGACTTCGGCACGCAAGACGGTTACGTCGGCGTGATGAAAGGCGTCATCCACGGCGTCGCGCCGGGCGCATCCATCGTAGATTTAAGCCACGCTGTCCCTCCGCAAGACGTTTTCCAGGGGGCGGTACTCCTGGGACGGCACTTCACCTACTTTCCGCCGGAGACAGTCTTCGTCTGCGTGGTGGACCCCGGCGTGGGCACGGCGCGGCGGGCGATTGCCGCTCAATGCGGCCCTTACCGCTTCGTCGGCCCCGATAACGGCCTGCTGACCCCGATGCTGCTGTGGGCGCGCGGCCGCGGCGAAACGCTGCGCATAGTCGAGGCGAGCAATCCGCAGTACCACCTGCCGCGGGTCAGCGCCGTCTTCCACGGGCGGGATATTTTCGCTCCCGTAGGGGCGCATCTGGCCGCCGGTGTGCCGCTGGAGGCCCTCGGCCCGGTGGTGGACGACCCCGTCCTGCTGGATTTTCCCCAGGCGGAGCGCACTCCCGAGGGCTGGCGCGCTCAGGTGATTCAGATTGACCGCTTCGGGAACCTGGCGACCAATCTGGAACGGCACGCCCTCCGGGGGGAGACCGTTTCCCGCGTGCGATGCAAAGGGCGCGCGATTCCCTTCGTATCCACCTTCGCCGAAGGGCAGCCCGGTTCCCTGGTTGCCCTGTGGGATAGCGCCGACCTCCTGAGCATTTCCCTCGTCAACGGCGACGCCGCCCGCTCGCTGGATGCGCGGGTCGGCGATGAAATTCTTGTCCAAACCCGCCCTCTCTAATCCTCCCTCCTCTCATCTCCTCACCTCCCCATCCCCTCACTCTCTCCAGCAAGGAGACTCCCATGGCCCTCACCGTCACGCAAATTGATACCCGCAACAAAGCCCAGGCGCGCCGCTTCGTGGATTTCCACTACCGCCTGTACGCCGGGCAGCCCAACTGGGTGCCGCCCTTCCGCACCGACATCTTCCTGATGCTCAACAAGGACAAGCACCCCTTCTACGAGCACTCCGATGCCGACTTCTTCCTCGCCGAGCGGGACGGGGAGGTCGTCGGGCGCATCGCGGCCCTGGAAAATCGTCCCTTCAACAAGTATCACGGCACGCGGCAGGCTTCCTTTTACCTGTTCGACGTAATTGACGACCTGGAAGTGGCGACAGCCCTTTTCGAGCGCGTCTTCGAGTGGGCGCGGGGACGCGGCCTGAACGCTTTGGTCGGCCCCAAGGGCTTCAGCGCCTTCGACGGCTACGGCATCCAGGTGGAGGGCTTCGAGCACCGCCAGATGATGAACATGATGAACTACAACTTCCCCTACTACCCCCGGCTGATGGAGAGCCTGGGCTTCGAAAAGGAAGTGGATTTCGTCTCGTGCTACCTGAGCGCCGAAGCCTTTCATCTCGACCCGCGCATTTACCGGATTGCGGAGCGCGCCCGCAAGCGCAGCGGCCTGGAGGTGCGCCAGTTCGACACCAAAAAAGCCTTGCGCGTCTGGGCGGAGCGCATCGGCAAGACTTACAACGACACTTTCGTTGAGAACTGGGAGTACTATCCCCTCACCGAGCGGGAAATCAAGTTCCTGGTGGATAACCTCATGCTGGTTGCCAACCCCAAGTTGATAAAACTCGTCACCCGCGGGGAGGACGTAGTTGGTTTTCTTTTCGGTTTCCCCGATGTCTCGGCGGCCATGCAGCGCGCCAAAGGCCACCTTTACCCCTGGAACATCGTTGACCTCCTCCTGGAGATGCGCCGCACCAAATGGGTTTCCCTCAACGGGGCGGGAATCCTGCCCCGCTATCAGGGGCGCGGCGGCAACGCCCTCCTCTACGTGGAGATGGAGAAGACCGTTCGCGATTTCGGCTTCCTCCATGCCGACCTGACCCAGGTGGCCGAAACCGCTGTCCAGATGCGCCGCGACCTGCTCAACGTGGGCGGCAAGGAGTACAAAAATCACCGCGTTTTCCGCAAGGCGCTGGATTGAGACCTGATGGGTCTCACAGACCCGTCTGGTCTGTGGGCAAATCTCGCTTTGGAGTGCGGCATCCCGATGCCGCATTCCTTCGTCTGCCCGGCATTCCCCGCGGGGAGGGTGGAAGTCCGCTCTGCGGACTTGGGAAACCCAGGGTAGGGGTTTCAGCCCTGCCCGCAAAAGGCGGGGCCCCCTGATGTGAGGGAACAGCGGTAAGGCAGCGCCCCGTGGTTGTGGGATAACTGCTCGCAGTTGTCCCACCCTCTTTTCCAGAACGTGAGTACTCCTCGCGAAACCCGTCTGGTCTGTTGGCAGCCCCGCTTTGTGATACAATCCGAATGACGCATTGCGCCATGAGCGCTTCTCCGTCTGCCGTCACTTGTCGTTCGCAAGGAGGAACCATGCTGCCGTTTATCTCCCCCGCCACAGGGGAACAATTCGGGGAAGTCCGCATGCACACCCCGCAGGAAGTCGCCCAGGCCGTGCGGGAATTGCGGGAGGCCGCTCCCTTGTGGAGGGCGAAAACGCCCCGAGAGCGCGCCCGCATCCTGCTTGCTCTCCTGGAAGTGATGCTCGACTCGCTGGACGACATTACCGCGGTGCTCAATCGGGATACCGGCAAAAGTCGCCAGGACGCCCTCATCGAAGTCTTTATGACCGCGGACATGCTGCGGCAGTATGCCAGACACGCTCCCGCCTGGCTGCGGACGCGCCGCGTCCCCCGCGGCCTGTACTTTTTCAAGAAAACTTACGTGGCCTACAAGCCCTACGGCGTCGTGGCGGTGATTGCCCCCTGGAATTACCCCTTTGCTCTGGCTCTCCCGCCTGTCATCGCCGCCCTGCTGGCCGGGAACGCGGTTGCCCTCAAGCCCTCCGAAGTGACTGCTGCCTCCGGGGTGATGATTGCCGAACTCTTCGGGAAAGTGCCGGAACTGGCCCCCTTCGTGCGAGTACTGCACGGAGACGGAACCGTCGGCGCGGCCCTGGTATCTGCCCACCCCGACTACATCTTCCTGACCGGCTCCACCCCCACGGGAC
>DRKV01000386.1 GCA_011051635.1 Chloroflexota bacterium
AGAGTGGTCAATTCGATGTAAAGGTCCTGGTCGGGGAGATAAAAGTCAGGGGTAAAGGCTTCTGTCACGTTCCCGGCCTCGTCCCACTCCAGCGGGAACGTGCGGGGCTCATACTCCCAGGGAATACCGTAAAAATCGAGGATGCGGGCAAAAACTTCTTCGGCAGGATGAACGAATTTTGGAGCAGGGCGCTGTGGGGCCAAGCCACACCTCCTGAACGAGAATCCAGCGTTATTGACGTGTCGCGGCTCACGGGCACTCTTTGCCCGACATGCTGTGGATAGCCGCGCATACCACCGCCGCGGCTGTATCCAGATTCATGTGCCCTGTGTTGATGACCAGATGATAAAGGGTAGGGTCGTCCCACGCCGTATCGTAGAAGCGGCGCAGATAATCAGCACGGTAGCGGTCGCTGTCGCGCACCTGGGCACGGGCCGCCAGTTCGGAAATCCCGTGTGCAGTGACGACTCGCTGCACGCGCGTCTCGAAGGGGGCCACGACCCGCACGTGCAGCACCCCCGCATGTTTTTGCAAAATGCTCTGCCCGGCGCGCCCGACGATGACAACGTCCCCTTCCTGGGCCAGGTTCTCAATAACCTGACGCACAGCCTCCAGGTAGGCTTGCTGGGCACTCTCCTCCGGCTCGATGCCCAGCAAACCGAGTTCATCAATCGTAGCCAACGCCACATCGGGAGCGCCCGCCAGGCGAGCAGCCTGGTTGATGACATCCCGGTGTACCAGGCGATACCCAAGTCGGGAGGCAATCCGCTTTCCCAGCGTCGTTCCCAAACTTCCCAGTTGACGCGAGATGGTGATAACGGCCATTTTCTTGTTCCCGTTGAATGTTGTGCGATGTACGCTGTACCTTGTACATTGTACAACAAAACCAGAGGGACGCGTCTCGTTTTTCCACCTTCCTTACAGAAGCGACAGACAAGGGAAACGGCAAACGGCGTAGAATGAAGAACACCCCGGATAGTATCTTGCTTTCCAGACCCCACCCTGCTCGCGGATTCCGGCGGTCATCCTCCTGTCGGCCCGCTATTCCAGGCCTGGTCTGAAAAAGCACGCGGAACACACCACCCGGAAACGGCCCTATCATTTCTGGCAGGCTTCTTGCACCTTGCCCCGGATACAATCAGGACGCTTCCCTTGTTTCAATGAGGCCCTGACAACCCAAAATCTTTATGGCTCTTCCTACACTTCTTTTCTTTCCCAACTATCTCGGCGGAGGCTTCGGGCACACCGGGCGATGTCTTGCCCTGGCGGAGACTTGGCGCGCCCATGGAGGGCGAGCCGTTTTCGCCCTGGGAGGCCCACACATTCAGCGCGTGCGTGATGCAGGTTTTGAAGTCCACGAAATGCAAACCCCGCGCTACACAGCCCGGCACAACACCGGCCTGGCGTACGTCCATGTCAGCGACATGGCCTACCAGATTGCCCGCGACGGCTTCGACCATCCTCGTGTGGTGCGGCAGGCCATGCAAGAAGCCGTAAGCATCATCCAACGCGTTTCGCCGGATGTTCTGGTAGGGGACGGATACGCCCTCACCCGTCTCATCGCCCGCCAAAACGACCTTCCGGTGGTGCAAATCGTCAAATCCGTGGCACACCCCCGCCCCTCCCCCCTGATTTGGTGGGAAACTACCCCCCGCGAAGCCGCTCCTCCCAACATCGCTCCCGTTTTCGGACCAATCCTCAAAGAACTCGGCCTGCCGCCCCTGAGCCGCAGCACCGACTTATTGGACGGTGATTTGCTTCTGCTCCCCAGCATCCTGCCTCTGGACCCCATGCGCCCTTTGCCACCCAAAACCTACTACGTAGGCCCCATGGTGCGCCGCGCAGGCAAAACACCCCCTCCCCAATGGCTTCTGGACCTGGAAGCAATGCAATCCCCACTGGTGTACGTCACTGTGGGCGGGAGCAGCGGAATCGCCGGGGATGAGACGTTCTTTCAACTGGTCAACGAGGCCTTGGGGGGAGAAAATTATCAGGTGGTGGTATCCACCGGGGGGAGGAAGCCGCCTCAAGACGCGCCCGTCTCCCCTAACATCCATCTCGTTCCCTGGGTTTCCAATTACCACATTTTGCCGCGCTCCCAGGGAGTTGTCTTCCATGGGGGATACACGCGTATGGAGGTCCTG
Source organism: Chloroflexota bacterium (assembly GCA_011051635.1). Taxonomy (GTDB): domain Bacteria; phylum Chloroflexota; class Anaerolineae; order Anaerolineales; family DRKV01; genus DRKV01. The sequence goes on from DRKV01000386.1 coordinate 2,145, forward strand.
CTGAACGGCCTCCCCAGCGTAGTGATACCCTTCCACACCGAGCAGGAATACTACGCCCGCCTGATGCAGCGGGCCGGGGCGAGCATCATGCTGCCGTACAGCACCGCTCCCTACCAACAACTCAACGTGCGCTGGCGGGGCGGCCTGCCCTGGAAGCAGCGGACTTACAGTTTGCACGTCCGCACACAGGTCACTTTGCAGCCGGAAACGCTGCGCGAGGCCGTGGATGCCTTGCTCAACCGCCCGGCCTTGCGGGCCAGCGCCGCTGCTTTGCAACAGTCCCTGCAAGCCATGGATGGGGCCGAACAGGCCCGCGGCCTGATAGCGCGTCTTTTCAACAAGTCCCTCGTACCGTCACCGCCGACCATTCCCGCCGTGGCCTCCTCCCCCTTACCCGGATGAGCACCCTGGGGCGTGCCCTGAAGAACACTGCCGCATTGAGCGCCGCCGAAATTCTCGGCAAGGCGCTCAATTTTGTATTGATGGCTGTGCTGGCCCGTCAATTGACCCCTGAAGACTTCGGCGGATACACCACCGTCCTTTCTTTGGTGTGGTTTCTGGTTCCCCTGAGCGACCTGGGCATCTCACAGGTGCTCACCCGCGAGACGGCTGCCGACAAAGGGCGCGCCGGCGTGCTGCTCTTCAATGGCCTGCTCGTGACCGGCTCCCTGGGCGTCCTCGGCGGGCTGGGCATGATAGTCGTCGCCGCCGCCGGGCGCTACCCGGCATCCCTGCGCCCCTGGATTGCGCTCGCCAGTCTGGCGGTGCTCGCCAACGTTCTCACCCAAAGCGGCTACGCCGTGCTGCGCGGCCTGGAACGGATGGAGATTCAGGCATTTGCCAGCAGCATGATTTTGATAGGCGTGTCCGCGGGGGGCATCCTTCTGGCCTGGATGGGCCGAGGCGTGGAAGCGCAGGTCATTTTGTTCGTCAGCACGGCCATCGGGGGAGCAATCTTCACCCTGGGACTGCTGGGGAAACGCATTCTCCCCTGGGAGACCCGCTTCGATACGCTGCTGTGCCGCAAACTGGTACGCCTGGCACTGCCCATCAGCGTATTGATTTTCTACAGCGTTGCCCTGCGCTGGAGCGACATCCTGATTCTGGGGCAAACCCGCAGCATGGATGACGTGGCAGTGTACGGCACCGCCCAAAAGGTGATTGACCTCGCCAACGTGGTCAGCGCCAGCGCTTCGGCGGCCCTTTTCCCGCTCCTGGCCCACCGCTGGCGGGTCTCCACTCAGGAAACCCACCGTCTGTTCCTGCGCGCTCTGCGCTTCTTCGCCGATTTCGGGGTCGGAGCAGCCGCGGGCATCGCTATCCTGGCGGAACCCATCGTCACCCTCCTGTTCGGCGGATTGTACGCCCCTGCCGCCGCTCCCCTGCGCCTGCTGGCCTGGGCCTTTCTCTTCCAGGTGGTGAGCGGCCCGACGGGAACGCTCCTGATTGCCACCGGCGAGCGTTTGCGAAAGTTCGTGCCCGTGATTGGGGGAATTGTAGCCCTGAACATCGTCCTGAACATCACCCTGACACCCCGTTGGGGGTATCTCGGCTCCGCCTGGGCCTTCCTGGCTACCGCCGCGGCGACCTTCGCAGTGCGCCAGTGGATTGCCGCCGAGCATTTCGCGCGCCCCCCGCGAGTAGGGTCGCTCCTTTGGCGGCCTGTTCTGGCCGCCGCAGGGATGGCGGGGGCGCTGTGGGCTGTCCAACCGGGCAGCGTCTTCGTGTCCATCGTCCTCGGCGCGCTGGTGTATTTCATGGGATTATTCCTGCTTGGCGAACACCGGCAAGAACCGTACCCCGACCTGTGGAAAGCCTTGCGCGAAGCGAGGCGTTGAGACGCAAAAATCTCACCGGCGAGCCAACTCCCCGCCGCGTCTCGTGTTAGAATACACCCACGCAGTTTACCCCCACAACGATAGGGAGGTTCCCTATGCCCACCGAAAACGACATGATTGAAGTTGTGATAGACAGCATTCGCGTTAGCCTCATGTCCCAACAACGCATCATCATTTTGCGGGAGCGCGACGCGGAGCGTTATCTTCCCATCTGGATTGGCATTTTCGAGGCCGAATCAATTGCCATCGCCTTGCAAGAAGTGGAGGTCGCCCGCCCGTTGACCCACGATTTGCTGAAAAACGTCCTGAGCATCCTCGGCGCCCGCGTCTTGCGGGTCGAGGTCACCGACCTGCGCGACGATACCTACTACGGCAACATCGTCGTCGAAAGCCGGGGCGAAATCATCAACATTGACTCGCGCCCCTCGGATGCCCTGGCGCTGGCCGCCCGCATCAACGTGCCTATCTACGTGGCGCGCAAGGTGATGGATGCCGCCGGCATCATCCCGGAAGAAGACCTACAGGAGACCCTGCCCCCCTCCAAAGAGCAGCCTGCGGTTTCCCCGCCGCCGGAAGACATGGATGTCAGCGAGGAACGCCTGTCCATTTTCGAGGAATTCCTGGAGAACCTGGACGACGAAGAGGACGAGAGCAAAACGTGATTCCCGCTGATGAGTGAATTTCCCCCCGACCCGCCCCAAGAGAGTTCCCCCTCCCCCCAGATAGTGCCGCACAGCCGGGAAGCCGAAGAGGCCGTCCTGGGCGCGGTGCTCATCAATCCGGAGGCCTACTACGACGTCGCTCAGTTCCTGCGCGCCGATGACTTCTACATCCATCGGCACCAGTGGATTTGGGAGGCTTTCACGCGCCTGCAAGAGCGCCGCGCCCCCATAGACCTGCTGACCGTCACGGAGGAACTCGAGCAAATGGGCTACCTGGACGAGGTGGGCGGGGCGGCCTACCTGACCGCTCTGGTAGGCAACGTCCCTACCTCGCTCCACGCCGAGGCTTACGGGCGCATCGTCGAGGAGACGGCCATCCGCCGCCGGATGCTGGAGGCCGCCAACCAGATTGCCAAACTGGCCTACCGCGAGGAACTCGGCATCGATGCCGTGATGAACGACGCCGAAAAAGCAATCTTTGGCGTCAGCGAGCGGCGGCTGACCAGCGACTTGGAGCCTATCAAGACCGTCCTGGCGGAATACTACGCCCGCATAGACCAACTCCTGCGCCGCGGTGAAGATACCTACGGAGTCCCCACCGGCTTCGTGGACCTGGACCGTCTCCTGGGCGGTTTGCAGCCTTCCGACCTGCTCATCATCGCCGGGCGTCCCGGCCAGGGCAAGACGGGCTTCATGCTCTCGGCGGCCAAGAACGCCGCCCAACTTTACAAGAAGCACGTCGCCGTCTTCTCGCTGGAGATGTCCAATGAGCAACTCGTCCAGCGGCTTATTTCGCAGGAGACGGGCATAGACTCTCAACGCCTGCGGATGGGCAAACTCAAAGAGGAGGAGTGGCCGCTCTTCAACCAGGCCATCGAAGCCCTGAGCGAAACGCACATCTACCTGGACGACACTCCCGCCATCACCCCCCTGCAACTGCGTACCAAATGCCGCCGCCTGCACATGGAGTTCGGCCTGGACCTGATTATCGTGGATTATCTCCAATTGATGACCAGCGGCGGACGCAGCGAGAACCGCGTCCAGGAGGTTTCGCACATCTCCCGCAATCTCAAAGTGCTGGCGCGGGAACTGAACGTCCCCGTCCTGGCGGCGGCGCAACTCTCCCGCGCCGTCGAACAGCGCGCCGATAAACGCCCCGTCCTCTCGGATTTGAGAGAATCGGGTTGTCTGGCAGGCAATACGTTGATTACACTTGCCGATACCGGAGACCGCCTTCCCATCCGCGACCTGGAGGGGAAAACGGATTTCCAAATCCTGGCGCTCAATCCCCACACCTACAGGATAGAGCCAATGCCGGTCAGCAGGGCCTTTTGCACGGGAACAAAACCCGTCTTCCGCCTCACGTCCCGCCTCGGACGAAGCGTGCGCGCCACAGCCAACCACAAATTCCTGACCATAGACGGCTGGAAACGCCTGGATGCTCTGCGAGAAGGGGAACATATCGCCGTTCCCCGCGTCGTGAAAACATTCCAGTCTGCCCAAAGCATGTCTGATGCTGAATTGGCCTTGCTGGGTCATTTGATTGGTGATGGCTGCACGCTTCCCCGTCACGCCATTCAGTACACCACCAAGGAACACGACCTTGCGGAACTCGTATGCTCTCTCGCAAAGAGCATTTTTGGCGAAGATGTTGCTCCCCGCATCGAGCAAGAACGACAATGGTATCAAGTCTATCTTGCGTCTACCCGGCATCACACTCACGGCGTACACAACCCCGTGTCCCAATGGATGAGAGAGTTGGGTATTTTCGGGTTGCGGTCTTACGAGAAGCGACTTCCCCAAAAAGTATTCAAGCAGCCAAATGAGGCAATTGCTCTCTTCCTGCGCCATCTGTGGGCTACGGACGGGAGCGTTCAATTGACGAAAGGGAAGAAACCGCGTCCTATCGCATATTACGCCACAAGCAGTCCCCAATTAGCCGAGGACGTGCAGTCCCTTCTGTTGCGGCTGGGTATCAACGCTGTTCTCAATCAGACGCCGCAAAAGGGCAAAGGACGAGACCTGTTTTCCGTACGCATTACGGGGAAGCCCGACCTGAGCCGATTCATTGAACACGTAGGAGCAGTGGGAAGGTATCAACAAGGCAGGTTGGCCGAGATTCAGACCTACCTCCGGGAACACGGTGAGAACACCAATCGAGATGTAATCCCCCGCCAGGTATGGCGCAAACACGTCGTACCCGCAATGGGACGCATTGGAATGAGCACGCGTCAAATGCAGGCAGAGTTGGGCACCGCTTACGCCGGAACAGGCATCTACAAAAGGAATCTCGGTCGAAAGCGGGCAAAAAGAGTTGCCACCCTGGTGCATTCGGAAGAATTGCGAGCGCTCGCAGAGAGCGATGTGTACTGGGACCGCATCGTCAGCATCGAGCCGGATGGAGAAGAACCGGTCTTCGATTTGACCGTGCCCGGCCACCACAACTTTGTCGCCGACAACATCATCGTCCACAACAGTTTGGAGCAAGACGCGGACGTGGTGATGTTCATCTATCGCCCCGACTACTACGACAAAGAAACCGTCAAGCAGAACGTGGCCGAAATCATCGTCGCCAAGCACCGCAACGGGCCGGTGGGGAGCATCGAACTCATCTTCCGCTCCAAATTGGCGAAATTCGAGAACGCCGCCACCCGCGAGGTGGACCTTTCGGCCCTGACCTGAAACGCTCATGTTCCCCGGCTTCCCCCCCGGCAAGACGCCCCTCACCCCCATCCCGGAGCCGTTCTTCACCGAACTGCTGCCCGCGATTGACCACCTGGGCGAACTCAAACTCACGCTGTACGTCTTCTGGAAACTGAACCGGATGGAAGGGCGCTTCCGCTACCTGCGGCGGGCGGACATCTTTGCGGATGAAGCCCTCCTGGAGGGGATGGGAGAGACCCCCGAGGAGGCCGCCGCGGTTCTGAAGGAATCCCTCGCCCTTGCGGTGGAGCGCGGCACCCTGCTGGAAGCGGAACTGGAATTTGAGGGGGCGCAGCACACCCTCTATTTTGTCAACACCCCCAAAGGGCGGGCCGCGTTGCAGGCTATCCGTCAGGGGCGCTGGAAATTTACGGGGGCGCAAGCCGCTCCCGTGGAGGTCTTGCCCCCGCGTCCCACCGTCTATCAACTCTACGAGGAAAACATCGGGCCTCTCACGCCCCTCATCGCCGATACGCTGAAAGAAGCCGAAGAAACCTACCCCGCCGACTGGATTGCCGAGGCCATCCAACTGGCGGTGGAGAGAAATGTCCGCCACTGGCGCTATGTGGATGCCATCTTGCGCCGCTGGGAGGAGGAAGGCCGCCGTGAGCGAGAACATCGAGGAGATTCTGAAGAGACTGGCTACGACAAATACACCTCCGGGCCGTTCGGAGAGTACGTCGAGCACTGAGGCGCACCCCGCCCACGACCTGCCCGGAGACCCCGACTGTCCTTACTGCGGCGGGGTGGGCTACGTGCGCGCCGATGTGCCGGTGGGGCACCCGGATTTCGGCAAGTTGCAGTTGTGCGTCTGCCGGCGGCGGAGCGTGAGCGAGCACATGCGGCGGCGGCTGTTCGCTCTCAGCAACCTGGACGCTTTGCAGCACCTGACTTTCGACAACTTCGAGCCGCGCGGGCGCATCGGGATTCCGGCGGAGCAGGCCCGTTCGCTGGAGCGGGCTTACACCGTGGCGCGGCGCTACGCCCAGACGCTGAAGGGCTGGCTGCTGCTGCAAGGCAACTACGGCTGCGGCAAGACGCATCTGGCGGCGGCGATTGCCAATTTCGCCGTCAGCATGAACGTGCCGACTCTCTTCCTGACCGTCCCCGACCTGCTGGACAATCTGCGCTTCAGTTACCGCGACCCGGAATCCACCTTTGAGCAGCGTTTCGAGGAGGTACGCACGGTGCGCCTGCTGGTGCTGGACGATTTCGGGACGCAGAACGCCACCCCCTGGGCGCAGGAGAAGTTGTTCCAAATTCTCAATTACCGCTACATCAACCGCCTGCCGCTGGTGGTGACGACCAACCTCTCGCTGCGCGAAATCGAGCCGCGCATCCGCTCCCGCCTGCAAGACCCCGAACTGGTGGATTTGGTGGAGATTCGCGCCCCCGATTACCGCAATCCTTCCCGCGACCTGGGACACTCGGCCCTCTCCGCTCTGGATTTGTTTGGCGAGAAGACTTTCGGCACCTTCCAGCCGCGGCTGGGGGAGAATCTCTCGCCCCAGGAGCGGGAGAGTTTACGCAAGGCGGTGCAGGCCGCCCAGGATTTCGCCGAGGAGCCGCGGGGGTGGCTGGTTTTCATGGGGCCTTACGGCAGCGGCAAGACGCATCTGGCGGCGGCGATTGCCAACTACCGCACCCGGGCCGGCAGACCGCCGCTCTTCGTCATCGTCCCCGATTTGCTCGACCACCTGCGCGCCACCTTCAGCCCGGAGGTGCCTGCCCGCTTCGACCGCCTTTTCGAGGAAGTCCGCACCGCCCCGCTCCTGATTCTGGACGACCTGGGGACGCAGGCCATGACCCCGTGGGTGCGCGAGAAACTCTACCAGTTGTTCAACTACCGCTACAACGCCGAACTGCCCACCGTGATTACCACCGCCAGTTCGCTGGAGGAGATTGACGAGCGCATCCGCTCCCGGCTGATAGACCGCCGTCTATGCCGCACCTACGTTCTCCAGGCCCCGCCCTACACAGGCGAGGCCCCTCCGCCCTCCCGGCGGCGGAAATCCCGACGCAAAAAGACCTGACGGGTTTTGGGAAACCCGTCAGGTCTGGGGTTGCAATCCCACCGAGGAGCGGAAGACTTCCGAAGTCTTATGGACTTCGGAAGTCTTCGTTTCCGGCTTCCCCTCCAAAAGCGGCATCGCGATGCCGCACTCCAAAGCGACGCGAAAAGACCTGACGGGTTTTTGGGAAACCCGTCAGGTCTGGGGGGTCAAACGACGATATTGACTAGGCGCTTTTTGACGAGGATGACTTTGCGGGGCGTTTTGCCGCCGATGTGCTTGCGCGCTCCTTCGGCGGCCAGGGCCGCGGCCTTGATGCTCTCCTCGTCGGCGTCCGCAGGGACGGTAATGCGGTCGCGCACCTTGCCGTTGACCTGCACGGGGATGGTGATTTCTTCCACCGTCAAGGCCGATTCGTCCACTTCGGGCCAGGATTGGGTATGCACCGAGTAGGGCTTGCCGAGGGTCTCCACCCACAACTCTTCGGCGATGTGGGGGGCGACGGGGGCCAGCAGGCGCAGGTACACATCCTGGGCTTCTTCCCAGACGGGGGTTCCCATCGCGCCCTGGGCAGCGGCATCCCGCATGTGGTTGAGGAGTTCCATCAGGCCGGAAATGACCGTGTTGAACTCGAAGTTCTCCAGGTCGCGGCCCACCTGCCGGATGGTCTGGTGGACTTTGCGGCGCAGGGCGCGCTGCACCTTCGGGGAGGCGGTTCCCGCTTTCCCGGCCCCCTCCGGCCCCTGGGTGAAGGTCGTCCAGACGCGGTTCATCCAGCGCACCACGCCGTGGATGTTCTCGTCGCTCCACGGGCCGCCCTCCGACCAGCGGTAGCCGAACATCAGGTAGCAGCGTACCACGTCCGCCCCGTAACGGCGCACCTGCTCGTCGGGGTCAATCACGTTGCCGCGGCTCTTGCTCATCCGCTGCCCGTCGGGGCCCAGAATCTGCCCCTGGTTGCGGAGTTGGAGCATCGGCTCCGGGCCTTTGGTGATGCCGATGTCGCGCATCGCTTTGTGGAAGAAGCGGGTGTAAATCAGGTGCATCGTGGCGTGCTCTGCGCCGCCCGTGTAGGTATCCACCGGCATCCAGTAGTCGTATTCCTTCGGGTCGAAGGGGCCTTCCTCGTAGTGGGGACTGAGGTAGCGCAAGTGATACCACGAGGAGCACATGAAGGTGTCCATCGTATCGGTCTCGCGGGTGGCGGGGCCGCCGCACACGGGG
>DRKV01000387.1 GCA_011051635.1 Chloroflexota bacterium
CCCGCGGGGGTAACCCTGTCCCTGCCAGCGTTCGTGGTGGCAATAGGGAATATCCAGCGCTGGACGCAGATAGGGGATGGGGGAAAGCAACTGGTAGGCGTAAACGGGGTGCTTGCGCATGATTTCCCACTCATCGTCATCCAGTGGGCCGGGTTTGTAGAGGATGGAATCCGGTATCCCCATCTTGCCGATGTCGTGCAGCAACGCGCCGTGGCGGATGTGAATCAGTTTCTCTCCACTGATGCCCATCGTGCGCGCCAAACGCAGGGTCATTTCGGTAACGCGTTCGGAGTGGCCTTCAGTTTCGGCATCGCGCAGTTCCAGGGCGCGAGACCAGCCCTCCAGGGTGGTGTTGTAGGCCATGAGCAAATCGAAGTTGGAGCGTTCCAGATTTTTGAAGAGGGTAGCGCTTTCCATGGCGATAGCGGCCTGCGCGGTGACAGCATTGAGGAATTCCATCCACTGCGGGGTGGGGCGCAAAATTTCCCGGTGGTACACTTCGAGCACCCCTTTGACCTGTCCCTTGGCAATCAGAGGGGCTCCGTAGTACGAGATGAAGCCCTCTTCCTCGATAAGCGCGGCTGTGTAACTCTGGATGGCTTCCTTTTCGCGCAGGTCGGCGATGTAGATGGGATGACGGGTCAGGGCGATTTTTCCAGCCCGTCCCTGCCCGAGGCGGAAGTGTTCCTGGAGAGGCCGCGTCGTGCGGAATCCTTCTCCCCCCTGATAGGTGAGCATATTGGAGCGCGGCTCCAGCACAAAGATGGCGACGGCGTCCACCTGCAATTGGGATACCAGTTGTCGTACCAGGACACCCAGGGTGACCTCCAGGTCCAAACTGGAGTTGATGGTCATGTCGATGGTGTGCAGCGCCTGGAGGTATTCCAGGTGCCGCTGGGTGTCGGCAAACAGACGGGCGTTTTCCAGGGCAACCGCGAGTTGACTGGCGAAGGACTGGAGAAAGCGCAGACGCTCCGAGACGAAGATGTCTTCCTGACCGCTGCTCAATACCAGCACGCCCAATACCTGCCCGGCGTGGCGTAGAGAAAATGCTGCCAGTTTGCGGACTTGCAGTTTGCGGAGGATATCCCGACTTGCGGCATCCAGCGTTTCGCTGGTGGCAACATCTTCGATGAGTACAGGCGCCCCGGATTGAACGGCCCGAAGCATGAGAGGCAGTTCTGCCAACTTTTGAGCAGCGTCGTGCAATTCGTGCGGGCGTTCAAGAGAGTGAGGCTCTTGCAGGGCCTGATGGTCGAAGGCGGCAACTTCCAGCGTCTTTTCGCCGGGGGGAAGCAACCCGACCCAGGCGCAGGATGCATTCAGGTGTTGAATCGCAAGGTGGCAGGCCTGGTAAGCAATCCGCTTAGGTTCTACCTGATGGGTGAATTGGCGAGACAATTCAAACAATACGCTCCATTCGCGAGCGTGTTGTTCTGTCTGGGAAAACAACCGGGCCTGGGAGATGGCCGCGGCCGCGTGACTGGCAATGGGTTCAGCAAGAGAGATTTCCTCCTCCGTGTAAGGCTGATATTCGTAGCGGTCGAGGGTGATATACCCGATAACCTCGTCGCGTTGTTTCAGCGGCGCTCCCAGCCAATGGCGAAGGTGTTGGGTGCCTCCCCACCCGTGAAAAGCGGGATGCTCTGCCGGGCTGTTTAGCGCAAGCGGTCTACCGCTGTTTCGGATTTCTGCAAACAGCGGGTCATCGGCGGGGAAGAACCGTCCCTCGACATCTTCTGGAACGGGTAAATTCTGGCTGTGGACCAGACGCAGGCCGTATTCCGTGAGCAGAAAGATGGACGCACTGCCATAAGGGATGATAGAGCGCATGTGTTCCATCAGGCGGTGGAGAATTTGCTGCAAATCCAGGGTTCCGGTTAAGTCCAGCGCAATTTTTCGCAGTATCTCGGCACGCTGCCGCAAGACTTTCTCCCGGCGATAGAGCATGGCATTCTGGATAGCGAAACCGGCCTGATTTCCTATCGAGGTGATGAGGGTGATGTGCCGGGTAGTGAACGGAGGTTTGCCTCTGTGCCGGAACAGGCCGATGGCGCCGATGCACTTTTCGCGTGCCAGAATGGGAATACCTAGAAAAGCCTGGATATCCAGGCTCGCCCAATAAGGAGAAGCCTCGGGGTGTGTGCCATAATCGTCGAGGAGCAGGGGATGGCGGCTCTCTATGATAGGCCATGCGACGCTTTTTTCCTCTCGCGAGACCCGCTTTTCCTTCAATTCAGCCGGCAGGTTATCGGTCAAATAGGGGTAGGTCAGCGCCTGTCCATCCTCTGTCAGCAGTGCTAACGCGCCGGCGTCGGCACTGGCCAGGTCGGTAAGCAGTTCAGTGACGCGTCGCATTGTGGCGTCGATATCCAAATCGCTGATGAAAGCCTGGGCCAGCGCGGCCAGTTTTCGTTCCTGGTGGAGTGTATCTACGGTGCGTTGATACAGGGCTGCCTTCTCCAGCGCAAGAGCGACCTGCCCCCCCAGCAGTTCTGCCCACTCTAGTTCATCGGGGGAAAGAGCGGCAATCGGGGTGTCAAATGCCACCAACACCGTGCCCAGCCATTGCTGGCTGGCTATCAGGGGAATAGCCAGAATGGAGCGGTGGGGGATATATTCGTCCGCATTGGGCAGGTCGGGGACCTCGGGAATGAAAATCACCTTGCCGGCTTCCAAGGCGGATTTGGTGAAAGTGTTGTCGGACGGTTTGGTGTAGTAGTGAGCGTACGTTTCGCGAAACGGTCCGTAGGCGGCGACCGGAAGAACGCTACGGGTGGCCTTGTCCCACAGGGTCAGATAGCAGCCATCCGCCTGCCATACTTCCCCCAGTTGGTCAACCAGCGTCTGAAACATCTCGGTCTCACTGGTGGCTTGCAGAGCAGTTTGGATGATGTCGTTGAGGAGTGCCATGCGGTGATTGTGTTTTTCCAGGGCTGCAACTTTCTCGGTCAAACCCTTTTCTGCGGTAGTGCGTTGTGCTGTGCCGGCTGTAAATCCCAACCCTGTCCCTGCCGCTACGCCCAGATAAGTTCCCAATGCCCAGAAGGAAACTTCCGGGGAGCCGGATACCATGGGGCCATAGCCTTGACCGGTAGAGATAATGGCTATGAGCGTAATGCCGAACATGATAAGCGTGTGGAGTCGCACCCCGCTTAAGATGGGATATGCCAATGCGAGGGCGAGTAACAAATACTCTAACCGGTATGGTTCCAGAACGGGCCAGTAGTCTATCCCGTGGAATACGAGCCAGGTGAACCCCCAAGAAAGAAACAGAATAGCAATACCTCTTTTGTTGGTTGTGAGCACCTCGCGTGGAGCGTATGGAGAAAGCCAACTGACCATCCACGGGAAGACAACCAGGACTCCTACGATGTTAATCTCCCCGTAAAGCATGGCGGCGCTAAAGCCAGTAGCCGCGTTTCCCACAAGCGCTTCTTGCAAGGATGCGGCAGCATCTCCGGTTATAGGCAGCGTCAGAATCGCAGTCAGGTAGAGGATGAGCGCATCTAAAAGGGGAACAAGTATGGCACCCCATCCTATCCATATCAATGTATCTCGCATGGCTTGAAAAGGATAGGGCGAAACTCCCTGGCGTTTGAGGAAGATGTACCCGACAAGTATGACGGCTGTGTGTGCGCAGGCCAAAGGGAAAACCCACAATAAGACGTGCCACCCTACAAGCCCTCGTAAGAGAAACATTACCACACCGCTAACCATTGTGCCTACGGTTAGCACGGGCCACGCTTTGATACCCCCCAACCACAAGATGGCCAACCCTAACCCGGAGACAAACCAGACCGAGACCAGGGCTCGGCTCCCTCCAATACCGGATAAACTGAGCAGGCCATAGGTGAGAATCGGTAGAAGGGCGTGTGTCCAACGAAAAGAGGAATTTCTTTCCATAGGGTAAACTCGTAGAATAGGGTTCAAGGCTCCGGTTCATCCCGCAACATCTGGCATACCCGGTTGCGCCCCCGGTGTTTGGCCATGTAGAGTGCCTGGTCGGCGCGCCGGAAGATGGTTTCCAGGGTTTCGTCTGTGGGAAGATAAGCCGTGATGCCTATGCTGATGGTAATTGATATTTGCCCTGCATCAGTGGCAATGGTCTGGGCATCGATGATAGCGCGTAGACGGTTGGCAACATGACGAGTGGTCTCTATTGCCGTTTCTGGCAGCAAAATGACGAATTCTTCGCCCCCGTACCGCCCCAGGATGTCGGACTTTCGCAAGGCGCTTCGACAGGTTTCGGCGATAACGCGCAGGGCTTGGTCTCCTACCCCGTGTCCGTAAGTATCGTTGATTTTTTTGAAGTGGTCAACGTCCAGCATGATGACCCCCAGGGGGCGCTGATAACGCTGGGCGCGGGCCAATTCATAAGCGGCGCGGCGAAAGAGATAGTGCCGATTGAAAACGCCGGTCAATGCATCTCGAATAGCCATTTCCCGCATTCGGGCAAAGAGACGCGCATTTTCCAGCGTAATCGCAGCCTGGTTGGCTAACATCTCCAGGAGTTGTTCGTCTTCCTTGTCGTAGGCGTGAGAACGGTAACTCTGGGCGCTGAGTACGCCCGCGACGCGCCCTTTTTCGTATAAAGGTACAGCCAGGATGGAGCGCACTCGTCTTGGTGTCCCAAAATGGTGGACCTGCCCGGCGTTGACCTTCTCGAAGGCCTCCATATCCGGGATGTGGACGGCTTTCCCGAGGGCAATCACATACCCGCTCAGGCCCGATGTGATGAGGATAGGTTTCTCCTGGTATCGCTGGCCGTTGTCGAAGACGTATACCGGTTTGATGATGCCTTGTTGGTAATCTGCCAGGGTGAGAATGAACGTATCCGCGGGCATGAGGCGTTTAACCGCTTTATGGATAGCCTGATAGATTTTCTCTGTGGACAGGGCGGCGGCGATGTGCTGGCTGGCCTCATACAACGCCTTGCGTTTTTCCCCATCGCGGATGGCTTGCTGGTACAGGCGGGTAGTCTCCAAAGCCAGGGCCGCCTGCTGTGCAAAACGGGTCAGCAATTTCAGGTCGTTTTCATCGAAAGGAAGCGGGCTGTTCTCTTTTGTGATGCCCACGCTGCCGATAAACTTCCCGGAGGCTTCCAGGGGAACGGCCAGTACACTGGTATGTGGGGGCAGGAGATATTGTGGCGAGCGATGTTCCCAAAGGGTGTAGTCCGGGATGGAGATTGGTTTTCGGTATCGCGCTACCCATCCCATAGCCCCCTCGCCGAGTGAGAGCATCTTCCCGATGCTGTCCTTTCCCAGGTTGCGGGAGACGACAATTTCCGTTGCGCCGTTCTCTGGGTTGTAGAGGCCCAAATCACCGCCGCTGGCATGGAGCAGGGTGATAGCGCGCTCCAGAATGGCGTTCAACAGAGGGGTGAGTTCTCGCTCGGCCAAAATATCAGACATCGTCTCCTGCAAAGCCAGAAGTTCCTGCGCCCTGCGCTCTTGCGTCTGGGTGGAATGAATACGCTGGAGCGTGGCGGCGGCCAGGTTGGCGGTGACTCGCAAGATGTTCAGGTCTTCGTCTGAAAAAGCCCCTTTCTCGGGACGGACTACTACCAACAGGGCTGCAACGCGCCCCCCTGAGCGGAGAGCCATCAAGATTTCCGAGCCTTGTCGCAACCAGGAGAACGAGAAATCCCGCGTGGAAACATCCGGCACGTAAAATAAGGTATCCTGCGCAAATACGGACAGGATACCTTCACTTTCTATCGGGAGGCGCCACTCTGCAGGCAGGGGGTCATGTCCTGCAAAGGCCTGGAGTGCCCACGTCTGCCTGTCGGGAAGGGAACGGTAAATGCGTACTTCCCGGAACTCAAACAAGTTGTGGAGCCCTTCCACTGTATTTCGGTAAAAAGAAGTTTCATCGGTTTGTTTACCCAGAGTCTCGCTAAAGCGAAATAGTGCCCGGAAACGATTGGCGTTTTGGTGGGTGACCTCCAGCCGTCTCCACATGCGCCGATAGATAGTCCCCAGCCACCACCAGCCTGCCTCCAGCACCAAAATGGCTACCAGCACATCCGTCCCCACCGAAAGGAGGGTGAAGGAAATGTGCTCGTGCAAGAACGTGTACCTGATGAAGCGCCTCAGATACGCGGTTGCGATGGCCGCTACATAAATCATCAGACGCAGGTACTTCCAGGCCAGGGTGGGCGTCAGTTGTTTCATTCGTCTCTTCCCCTCATCTTCATCAGGTATTCACCTTATGCGGTTCGGACGCCCGGCATCCGAACCGCATGGCACTTGCCTGCAGATGATGCTCTCCTATTCGGAAGCATCGAGTAATTCTTGCAGGATACGACGGGTGGTGTTTGGGTCGGCTTTGCCGCGGGTAGCGCGCATTACCTGCCCCATGAACCACCCCAGCAAGCCGGTCTTTCCGCCCCGGTAGCGGGCCACCTGCTCGGGATTCTCGGCCAGGATTTGGAGGCAGATTTGCCGGATGGCCTCGCGGTCGCTCACCTGTCCCAGCCCCTCCGCTTCCACGATTTCCCGCGGGGATTTTCCGGTGGCTTCCGTTTTCTCGAGGAGGGCCTTGCCCGTGGGGGTGTTGACCGTCCCCTTATCCACCAGGGCGATGATTTCCGCCAGGAATTGGGGGGTGAGGCGCAGTTCCCCGGCGGTCTTGCCGGCCTCGTTGAGCATCCGCATCACGTCGTTGAGCAGCCAGTTGGAGACGCGCTTGGGGTCGCCGCCGTAGGCGCTGACCGCGGTCTCGAAGTAATCCGATAAACTGCGCTCGGCGGTGAGCAGGTCGGCGTCGTATTCGGGCAGGCCGTACTCGGCCATGAAGCGGGCGCGGCGCTCCAGAGGCAGTTCCGGGAAATCGGCCAGAATTTCGGCTTTCCAGGCTTCATCCATGTGGATGGGGAGCAGGTCGGGTTCGCGGAAGTAGCGGTAATCGGCCTCCGTTTCTTTGGAGCGCATTTTGCTCAACGTACCGCGCTCGTCATCCCAGGCCAGCGTCCAGGCCTTGATGGTTTCGCCGCTTTCCACCTCGCGAATCTGACGCCTGATTTCGGCCTCGATGGCCTGGCGGACGGCGTCAATCGAGTTGACGTTCTTGATTTCGGTCTTGGGGTTGAGGTAGTCCGCACCCTTGGGGCGGATGGAAACGTTGGCGTCGCAGCGCAGGTGGCCCTTCTCCATATCGGCCTCGGAGACGCCCAGCCAGCGCAGCAACTGGCGCAGGCGGACGAGGTATTGGGCGGCCTCCTCCGCCGAGCGGATGTCCGGGCCGGTGACCATCTCGATGAGGGGCACGCCGCAGCGGTTGAAGTCAATCAGGCGGCGTCCCTGCTCGTTTTTGGTCTTGCCGGCGTCCTCCTCGATGTGCAGTTTGTGGATGCTGACCCGGCGCACCTCTCCATCCCGCATGGGCACGTCCAGATAGCCGCCGTGCGCCAGGGACTGGTCGTACTGCGAAATCTGGTAGCCTTTGGGCAGGTCGGGGTAGAAGTAATTTTTGCGGTCGAAGAAGGAAACCGGGCGGATTTCGGCGTGCATGGCGTGCGCCAGCAGGACGGCTTTCTCCACTGCGGCCTTGTTGAGCACCGGCAGCACGCCCGGCAGGCCGGTGCAGACCGGACAGATGTTCGTGTTGGGCGGGTCGTTCCACGAATCCGCCTTGCAAGAGCAAAAGATTTTGGTTTCGGTGTTGAGTTGGATGTGAGTTTCCAGGCCGATGATGGCTTCGTATTCCATCAGGGTATTCCTCCGGGGCAGCGGTCAGTCGTCAGCGGTCAGTCGTCAGCGGTCAGCGGTCAGCGGTCAGTGGTCAGTCGTCCACGGTCAATCGTCCACCGTCCACCGTCCACGTTCAACCGTCCTCCAGGCATCCTCAGCAGTAGCCTCTTCATAAGCGCGTCCGATGCGGAAGAGGGTACTCTCCGAGAAATCGGGGCCGAGCAACTGGATTCCCAGCGGCAGGCCCTCGGAATCCAGCCCGCCGGGCAGGGAGAGACCGGGAACGCCGGCGTGGTTGGCGGGGACGGTCAACTGGTCGGCGTATTGCATCAGGACGGAATCGCCGTACACGTCCCGGATGGGGAAGGCTGCCGTGGGGGTGGTCGGGGTCAGGAGGGCATCCAGGCGGTAGTCGCCTTGGGGGTCAAAGACCCGCTCAAAATCGCGGCGAATCAGGGTGCGAATCCGCAAGGCGCGGGTGTAATACTGTTCGCTGTATTGCGCCGCGCTGACGTACATCCCCATCAGGATGCGCAACTTGGGCTGCAAGCCGAAGCCCTCGCCGCGGCTCTTGCGGTACATCTCGCGCAGGTCGGCCACCGGCTGGGCGGTGCGGTAGCCGTATTTCACCCCGTCGAAGCGGTGCAGGTTGGAGGCCGCCTCGACCCGCGAAATCACGAAATAGGCCGGGATGCCGTAGCGGGTGTGCGGCATGGGCACGTCCTCGACGATTTCCGCGCCCTGGCCGGCCAGGACTTCGGCGGCGTGCAGCACGGCGGCGCGGATGGCCTCCGGCAGGGGTTCTTCGCGCAGGTCTCCGCTCTGCGGGTCGGGGTAGGTGATGCGGAAGTAATCGGGTGAAAGGCCGATACGCAGGCCGCGCACGCCTTTCTCCAGGTCGGCCAGGTAATCGGGGACGGGCAGGGTGACGGCGGTGCTGTCGTGCGGGTCGGCTCCGGCCATGACTTGCAGCATGAGGGCCGCGTCGGTGACGTTCCGCGCCACGGGGCCGGGGACATCGAGGGAGGAGCCGAAGGCAATCAGTCCGTAGCGGGAGACGCGCCCGTAGGTGGGCTTGACCCCCACTACCCCGCAGAAAGCGGCGGGCTGGCGGATGGAACCCGCCGTATCCGTCCCCAGAGAGAGCGCCCCCTCTCCGGCGGCTACCGCCGCGGTGCTGCCCCCCGAAGAGCCTCCCGGAACCCGATTGAGGTTCCAGGGGTTGCGCGGGCTGGGTTGAAAGGCGGAGGACTCGCTGGAGGAGCCGAAGGTGTATTCGTCCAGGTTGACTTTGCCGAGCATGACTGCGCCGGCGGCCTCCAGACGCTCCACGGGGGTGGCGGTGTAGGGGGCGATGAAATTCGCCAGCATCCGCGACGCGGCGGTGGAGGGGGTGCCTTCCACGGTGAAGATGTCTTTGACGGTGAAGGGCACGCCGGCCAACGGGCCGGGGTCTTCTCCGGCGGCGATTTTGGCGTCCACGGCATCGGCCTGCGCCAGAGCGC
>DRKV01000388.1 GCA_011051635.1 Chloroflexota bacterium
AATCCGTGTGGAAAGGGGGAACGCGTGAGGGTGAAGGAGCGCTCCCCCCTCCTGAGACGCGTCCGCCGCCACCGCCGGGTGTCGGTGCTGTTCCGCGCTTCGGACGACAGACGACCGACGGTGGACGGTGGACGACGGACAGAGGACGGTAGACGACCGACAGGGGACGGTAGGCCACAGACCACGGTCAACCGTCCATCGTCCACCGTCAAACCACCGTCCAGCCCCGACACCGGCCTCGACGAGCACACCTGGGCGCGCTTGCAGGCCATCCACCGGCGGCACCGCGAGCGGGACGACGGACGACAGACCGTAGACGATAGACGGCAGACGGTGGAGGACGGACGACAGACCGTGAACGACGGACGACAGACCGTGGACGATAGACCACAGACGGTGGACGACGGACCGCGGGCCACCGTCAATCGTCCACTGTCCACCATCCACCGTCCACCATCCACCATCCACCGTCCACTGTCCACCGTCCACCATCCACCGTCCACCGTCGCTCCTCGCACCCCGCGCCCCGCACGCCGCACGCCCCTCCAGGAAGTCTGGCCGGTGCAACGCCTGCCGGAGACCGCCGCTTCGCAGCCCGCGTCCCCGCCCGTGGGGAAGCCCGCCGAGGGCAGCATCGAGACCATCCCGCCGCGCCGCCCCCGTCCGGCAGCAGTCAGCGGTCAGGGGTCAGCGGTCAGCGAGCAGCAGGCTGCCGCCGCACGTCGCACCCCGCACGTCGCACGTCGCACTTCGCCCCCCGCACGCCCGGCAGGGGACAGCGGGCAGGGGTCAGCGGTCAGCGCGCAGGAGACAGCAGACAGCAGACAACCGACCACCGACCACCGTCCACCGTCCAGCCACGGTCAACCGTCTCCCACCGCACGCCCAGCAGGGGACAGCGGGCAGCAGGCAGCCGCCGCACCCCGCACACCCCCCTCCATCCCGACCGAAATCGGGCCGCTCCCCGCCGACTTGTGGGAATTGATTGACGAGCAGCCCGCCGGGCAAGAGACGGTCATTCAACGGGCGGCAAGTATCAGGCAGGAACTCGCGCCACCGCGAGGGACGGCAGACGATAGACCGCAGACGGTGGACGAGGGACGACAAGCGACAGACGAGGGGCGACAGACCACGGACGAGAGACCACCGTCCACGGTCAACGGTCAACCGTCCACCGTCAGCCCCCCACCGCCCGCTTCTGCCGACCTTTCCGTGCCTCCGACAAGGGACAGCGGCCAGCGGTCAGCGGCCAGCCAGCAAACCGCCGAAGCCCCCACGGGGCCACCGTCCACCGTCCATCGTCCACCGTCCACCCCCTCCCTTGACCTGGAAGCCCTTGCCGAGAAGGTCTACGAAATCATCCGCCGCAAACTGTACCTGGAGAAAGAACGTTTGGGATGAATCCTGTGGATGAATCCCGCCGCGACCATCATGGCTAACACCCGAGGCAATCTGGTTCCCGCACGCATCTACGAAGTGGACGACTCCGGCGAAGCGAAATCCGGAGGCGTGAGCGTGGATTGCATGTTCAATCCCTACGAATACACCGTCACGAAGGTCAACACCTACGAGGAAAAGAGCCGCAACAACGCCGACGTTCCGCAGGTGGAGTTCAAAAAGGCCGGTCCGCAAATGCTGCGCCTGAAACTCTTCTTCGATACCTACGAGAGCGGCGAGGACGTCAGTTTGACCACCAACCGGCTGTGGAAACTGATGGAAAGCAAAACCCGCCAGGAGAGCAACCGCGCCCGCAAGATTCCGCCGCCGGAGGTGGCCTTCGAGTGGGGCGTCTTCCGCTTCGTGGCCGTGATTACCCGCATGGCCCAGAAGTTCACCCTCTTCCAGCCGGACGGCACGCCGGTGCGCGCCGAGGTGGACGTGGTCTTCACGCAGCACAAAGACCTGAACGACTACCCCCGCCAAAACCCCACTTCCGGGGCAGAGAGCAGTGAACGCATCTGGCGCGTCGTGGCCGGGGAGCGGCTGGATACCATCGCCTATGCCGTCTACGGAGACGCCACCCGCTGGCCGGAGATTGCCGCCCACAACGGCCTGCGCGACCCCCTCTCCCTGCGCCCCGGCAGCAGGTTGAAGATTCCGATGTGAGTTTTCTCACCCCTCCCCGCAATCATGCCCGCTTCGAACCCGCTCGCCAGTCAAATCACCATCACCCTGGAAGGACAGCCCCTCTCCGAGGAAGTGCTGGGGCGGCTGCGCGCCGTCAGCGTGGACCAGCACGCCCATCTGCCCGACACCTTCCTCATCCGCCTGATGGACACCGACCTGAAGATGCTCGACGAGGGGCCTTTCGACCTGGGCAAGCGCCTCAAAATCGAGGCGGAGAACGCCGAAGGCGAGAAGAGCACCCTCCTGGAAGGCGAAGTCACCGCCCTGGAGCCGGATTTTCAGGAGGGGATGCTGGCCGAACTGGTGGTGCGCGGTTACGATTTCTCCCACCGCCTGTACCGCCAGCCGCGCACGGCGACTTACCTGAACGTCAAGGACAGCGACCTGGCCGAGCAAATCGCCCGGCAGGCCAATTTGCAGGCGCAAACGGAGCCGACCGCCGCGGTCTACGAACACGTCTTCCAGCACAACCAGAGCGATTTGCGCTTCCTGCGGGAGCGCGCTCGCCGCATCGGGTACGAATGTTTTGTGCAGGGGAACACGCTCTACTTCCGCAAACCCCCTGCAAGCGGGCAGCCCGCCGTCACGCTTACCTGGGGGCAGGATTTGCACACCTTCGCCCCGCGGATGAGCGTCGCCGAGCAGGTGGAGGAAGTGGTAGTGCGCGGCTGGGACCCCGCCCGGCAGCAATCCATCGTGGGACGGGCACAGCAAGGCGGGCTGTATCCCGCCATCGGAGAGAGCAAGGACGGGGCGGCCTGGGCCGGTTCGCTGGGCGGCGGCAAGAAGGTCGTCGTGCGTCAGCCGGTCTCCAACCAGGAGGAAGCCAATACCCTGGCCGAGGCCTTGCTGAACGAAATCAGCGGAGCCTTCATCCAGGCGGAGGGACGCGCCTTCCGCCGCCCGGACATCCGCGCCGGGGAGAAGGTGCAAATCGAGGGCGTGGGGCAGCGGCTCAGCGGGGCGTACCTGGTCACGCAGGCGCGCCACACCTTCACGCCCTCCGGGCTGCAGACCACCTTCCGGGCGCAGGGGGTACGCAGCGGGCTGCTCCGGGATGCGCTCCGCCCCAAAAGCGCTGCCCCCCCCTGGGGCGGGGTCGTCACCGCCGTAGTCACCAATGCGGATGACCCCGACAAGGTGGGGCGCGTCAAAATCAAATTCCCCTGGCTGAGCGACGACGCCGAGAGTTTTTGGGCCCGGCTGGCCGCCCCCGGAGCGGGTCAGGAGGCCGGATTGTGCCTCATCCCCGCGGTGGGCGATGAGGTGGTAGTGGCCTTCGAGCAAGGCGATTTCAACCGCCCCGTCGTTCTCGGCGGCCTGTGGAGCAGCGCGCAAAAGCCGCCCCCGCCCACCACGCAGGCGGATGGGGAAATGCCCAAAGCGCAGTCCTGGCGCTCTCGCAGCGGGCACGCCATCGTGATGATGGACAACGCCGAGAACAAGGTGTCCGTGGAAACGGCAGGCGGGCACACCCTCACGCTGGACGACGCCAACAAGAAAATCGAAGTGGTCAGCAGCGGCGGGCTGAAAGTCGTTCTGGACGACAACACCTCCAAAATCACGCTGGAGAGCGGCGGCGACGTGGAAGTGACGGCCCGCGGCAGCCTGAAAGTTCAGGCCAACGCCGGAATCTCGCTGGAGGCCGCCGCCAACCTGGATTTGAAGGCCAACGGCGTGGTGACGGTCAAGGGTTCGCTCATCAAGTTGAATTAGACGGTGGACGGTGGACAGCAGACCGCAGACCGTAGCCCTCGTTCCCATCACCCCATCATCCCATCATCACCCCACCTCATCATCTCCCCACCTCCTCATGTCCCAGCCCGCAGCCAAGCAAGGCGACCAGATAATCGCTACCGATATGCACATCGTGATGGTTCCCTCACCCGGAGGCCCCGTCCCGACGCCCCTGCCGCACCCCTTCACCGGCATTCTGGACGGGAACCTCAGTTCGGACGTGCTCATCATGGGAATGCCCGCGGCCACGGCAGGGAGCACTGCTACCAACACCCCCCCGCACATCCCCACCCCGCCGGGCACATCCTTCCAAATTCCGCCCACCAACCGGGGCGTGATTCTGCAAGGCAGCGCCACAGTGCTCATCAACGGCAAGCCCGCCGCCCGCGCCGGCGACCCCGCCCAGACCTGCGCCGACCCCGTTCCCAACATGAGCGGCACGGTAGTCGCCAGCGGAACGGTGCTGGTGGGAGGGTAAGTCGGTGAATTGGGTAATTGGGTGAATGGGTGACTGGGTGAATGGGTTGCTGTTGCCCCGTTGCCATTCCCCCCATTGCCCTGTTACCCCGTTACCCCATCTCATCATCTCCCCATCTCATCATCCCATCACCTCCCCACCTCCTCACCTCCCCACCCCCATGACTCCCACCTCCCACTCCCCCCTCATCGGACGCGGCTGGGCTTTTCCGCCGCAAATCGGCGCCCAGGGAGGCCTGGCCCTCACCCGCCCGCAGAACGAAATCGAACAGGCCATGCTCATCATCCTGGGCACCGCCCCCGGAGAGCGCGTCATGCGCCCCGCCTTCGGCTGCCGTCTCCACGAACTGCTCTTCGCCCCCAACAACGTCCAGACCGCGGCGCAGGCGCGGCGCTACGTGAGCGAAGCGCTGGGCATGTGGGAGCCGCGCATTCGCGTGGACGAAGTCAACGTCTATCCCGACCCCGACCGGGGGCACGTCCTGGTCGTCGAAGTCGCTTACACCGTCAAAGACACCCTCGACCGCCGCACCCTCGTCTACCCCTTCTACCTGATACCGGAGGAGTAAGGGAGAGCGGTCAGGCGTCAGCCGCCAGGCGTCAGCAGTCAGCGGTCAGTCGTCCACCGTCCACCGTCAACCGTCCACCGTCAGGTTTCATCATTCCGCCTTCCTCCTTCCGGAGCCTCCCATGTCCCTCCCGACCCCCAAACTCGATGACCGCTCCTTTCAGGACCTCGTGGACGAGGCCAAGAAGCGCATCCCGCACTACTGCGAAGAGTGGACCGACCACAACGTCAGCGACCCCGGCGTGACCCTCATCGAACTCTTCGCCTGGATGACCGAGACGCTTCTCTACCGCCTCAACCGCGTCCCCGACCTGCACTACATCAAAATGATGGAAATGTTCGGCATCCGCTTGCAGCCGCCCGCCCCGGCCCGCGCTCCGGTGACTTTCTGGCTGAGCGCCCCGCAAGAGACCCGCGTCACCATCCCCGCCGGGACGGAGGTCGCCAGCCTCCAGACCGAAACCGAGCCGTCCATCGTCTTCACCACCGAGGCCCCCCTGGACATTCATCCGCCGCGCCTGACCGCCGTCCTCACCCGCGCCGCCGGGGAGAAGACCTACCACAGCCACAACCTGCGGCGGCTGCAAAGCGGCATCGAAGGAGTGCCAATCTTCAGCGCCCGCCCGCAGGTGGACGACGCCCTCTACTTCGGCTTCGAGAACGACCTCAGCCACCACCTGCTGGGCTTCGCCATGAACTTCGACCCCGCCGGCGGCGCAGGGATTGACCCCTCCCTGCCCCCCTACCGCTGGGAAGTCTCCGGCGGGCCGGAGGGCAAACGCTGGCTGCCCTGCGAGGTGGAGCGCGACACCACCCGCGGGATGAACACGGCGGGACGCATCCACATTCACCTGCCCAGGATGTCCCCCGCCGCCCTCGGCAAACTGCGCGCCTGGTGGGTGCGCGTCCGGGTGGATGCCATCACCCCCGAAGAGGAGCGCCAGGGAATGCGCCCTTACGAGACCTCTCCGCGGCTGCGGCAGGTGCAGGTCGCCAGTTGGGGCGGCACCACGCAGGCCGTCCACGCCCGCGTGGCGCGGGACGAATTCATCGGGCGGAGCGACGGCAGCCCCGGTCAGCGCTTCCGGGTGCAGCACACCCCCCTCCTGCCGCGGGAAGAAGGCGAACACATCCTCGTCCAGGCCGACGGGGAACCGCCCCAGGTCTGGGAAGAAGTAGCCGATTTCTCCGCCAGCAGCGCCGAAGACCGCCACTACACCCTGGATAGCATCAGCGGCGAAGTGCGCTTCGGCCCCGCCATCCGCCAGCCCGACGGAACCATCAAGCGTTACGGAGCGGTACCCCCGCGGGGCAGCAACCTCCTCATGCGGCGCTACCGCTACGGCGGCGGGCAGGAGGGCAATTTGCAAGCCCACACCCTGACCACCCTGAAAAGCGCCATCCCCTACATCGCCCGCGTGGACAACCGCGCCCCCGCCTGGGGCGGCCTGGACGCCGAAAGCATCGCAGCCGCCAAAATGCGCCTGCCCGCTCTCCTGCGTAGCCGGGAGCGCGCCGTCACCGCCGAAGACTTTGAATTCCTGGCCCGGCAAGCCCGCCCGGCCTCCATCGGGCGCGTCAAGTGCCTGGCCGCGGCCTCCGGCGCGGGCGTCCCGCCGGGGCAGGTTTACGTGCTGGTCGTGCCGCGCCTCCCCCGGCCCGAAGGCTACCTTCCGCCCGAAAGCCTGCAAGTCCCCGCCGCCGACCTGGACGCCCTGCGCGCCTACCTGGATGAACGCCGCCTGCTCACCACCCGCCTGGAAATCCGCCCGCCGGCCTACACCTGGGTGGCGGTGGAAGTGCAACTCCGCCCCGCCCCCGATGCCGACCCCGCCCGCGTCGAGCAGGCCGTCCTGGAGCGCCTGTACGCCTATCTCAATCCCCTCACCGGCGGCCCGGAGGGGCAGGGATGGCCTTTCGGGCGCGAAGTCTTCCTTTCCGATGTCTATCAATGCCTGCAAAATCTACCCGGCGTGCTCTTCATCCGCGGCCTCACCATGCGGCAGGCCGAGCCGGGCGGCGAGGGGCGCGGCAAAGCCCTGGAAAGCGTCGAAGTCGTCGCCCACGGCGTAGTCGCCTCCGGCAGGCATCAGGTGGTTTTCGTCTAAGCCTATGTACACGCTCCGCATCACCGGCCCCGAAGGAATCCGCGTCCAGACGCTGGCCCCAGGCGAGCACTCCCTGGGACGTCAGCCGGGCAACGACATCCTGCTCCCCAACCGCGAGGTCTCGCGGCGGCACGCCCTCCTGGCCTGCACACCGCAAGGCTGCGCCATCACCGACCTGGGCAGTTCCAACGGCACCTACCTGGAGGGGAAGAAACTGGCGGCGTACACGCCCTATCCCATCGCGCTGCCCGCCCATCTCAAAATCGGGCCGTTCCAACTGCGGTTGGAAGCAGCAGGAGAACGGGCGGCGCGGGCCGCCGCGCTCCCTGAGGAGGCCGCGCCCCCCAAAGCGGAACCCGCTCCCAAAGAGGCAACCCCGCCCCGCGCCGCCGGGAAAGGGGCTGCCCCCAAAAAGGCGCGCAAATCCCGTAAGACGGCACCCCCTTCAAGGCCGCCCGCTCCCCCGTCTCCCCCAAAGGGCGCCGCGCCCCCTCAAATGCCCGCCGTCCCCGAGGGGCTGGAAATCCACAGCCAACAACTCCTCCGCTACCTGCCCGCCATCTACCACACCGATTTCATGTCCCGCTTCCTGGGGCTTTTCGAGAGCATCCTCCTGCCCATCGAATGGACGATTGACAACTTCGATTTGTACCTGGATGCCCTGACCAGCCCGGCGGATTTCCTGCCCTGGTGGGAAAACCTGATGGGGCTGGCCGCAGATGCCTCCTGGAGCGTGGAGCAGCGCCGCGCCCTGCTGCGGGAGGCGCACCACCTTTTCGCCCGCCGCGGCACGCCCGGCGCGCTGTCCCGCCTGCTGGAAATCTACACCGGCAGCGCCCCGCGCATCCGCGATACCGACCCCGATTTACCGCCCCACACTTTCGTTGTACAATGGGAGCGCCTGCCGGAGGGCGTCAACCGCGCCCTGCTGGAGGCCCTCATCGCAACCCACAAACCCGCCCACACGGATTTTCGGGTGGAGTTCCCCCGCCCCTGATTGCCGGAGCACTTTATGAGCCAGACCCTCGTCGGACAAACCCTGGAACGCTACAAAATCACCGCCCTGCTGGGCGAAGGCGGGATGGGCGCGGTCTACAAGGCCCACGACCTGACCTTGCAGCGCGATGTCGCCATCAAGGTGATGCACCCCCATTTCGTGCGGCAGGAGAATTTCCGCGAGCGCTTTTTGCAGGAGGCACGCACGGCAGCCCGCATGGACCACCCCTCCATCGTCAAGGTGTACGATTTCGGGCAGAAGGACGACCTGCTCTACATCGTCATGCAGTTCATCCCGGGGGCCAACCTGCGGGTGATGATGAAGAACCTGAAGGAAGAGGGGAAGTGGATACGCCTGGACGAGGGGCTGGAACTCATCTGCCAGATAGCCCTCGCCCTTGACTACGCGCACAAACGCGGTGTGCTGCACCGCGACATCAAGCCCGGCAACATCATGATTGAGCCGGAAGCGAGCGGAAGTCTGCCTTACCGCCCCGTCCTGACCGACCTGGGGCTGGCGAAACTGGTCGGGGGAGCGGGCATCACCCGCGAGGGGACATCCATGGGCACGCCGGCCTACATGTCGCCGGAGCAGGCCCTCGGCCAGAACACCGACGCCCGCAGCGACGTGTATTCGCTGGGCATCCTGCTCTACGAAGTCTGCACCGGCAGGCCGCCCTTCCCCGCCCACACCATCACGGAGGCCATCCGCTACCACACGCAGGAGCCGCCTCCGCCCCCCTCCACGCTGCGCCCCGACCTGCCCCTGGAAGTGGAGAACATCATCCTCAAAGCCATCGCCAAATCCCCGGCGGAACGCTACCCCTCGGCGGCGGATTTCGCCGCGGCCCTGCAAGCCGCCGCGGAAGGCGGCGCGGCCACGGCATTGGAAGGCCCCACCGCCCTGCAAGGAGCGGTCAGCCTGATTACCCAGTACGAGAAGAGCATCGCCGAGCAGCGCGGCCCTTCCATTTTGCAGGAGTTCAACACCCCCAGCGACCTGACCCGCGACCGCATCCAGGTGCTGGCCGAAGACCGCACCACCCGCTCGATAGACCTCAAGCCTTCGGGAATGACCATCGGGCGCGAGGCAGGCAACGACATCGTGCTGGAACACTCGCGGGTCTCGCGGCAGCACGCCCGCATCGAATTCGACGGCAAGGAGTACCGCGTCACCGACCTGAACAGCACCAACGGGACCTACCTGGGGGGCAGCAAACTCCTGCCCGGCGTGCCCGAAGTGTGGAAGCCCGACCAGGCGCTGCGGGTCGGCCCCTTCTGGCTGCGCCTGCGCCGCGCCGAGGGCCAGAAGGGGGCTACGGCGGCTTATCCCCCGGCGGGCGGAGCCGCGATGAGCGGCATCCGCTCCAGCGCGGGGGAGGGACGCGTCGGGGTGGTGCTGGAACAAACCCAATTCAGCGTAGAGCCGGGGGGCAGCACCGTGATTCCGCTCACCCTGCTCAACCAGGGCGGGGTGGTAGACCACTTCAGCGTGCGGGTGGAGGGCGTACCGGCCTCCTGGGTGCAGGTCACGCCGCCAAAGGTGCAGTTGCTGCCGGGGGAACAGGCGGGGGTGCAGGTTTTCATCCAGCCGCCGCGCCACCCCCAAAGCCGCGCCGGGCGCTACTCCATCGTCCTGCGGGTCTTCAGCCAGGACGCGCCCACCCAGCAGGTCTCGGCCCAGGGGACCCTCACGGTAGGGGCTTTCACCCATTTCGAGAGCGAGATGCACCCCCGGCGCATCAAACCCGGCCAGCGGGCGCAGGTCACGGTGCGAAACCTGGGGAACGTGAAATCCACCTATCGCGTGCGCTGGAAAGACCAGGGCGACGAGGTGACCTTCACGCCCCCGGAGGCGCAGTTGAACATCCCCGGCGGGGAGAGCGCCCGCGCCGAGTTCGAAGCCCGTCCGCGCAAACGGGCGGTTTTCGGCGCGCCCCAACGGTACACCTTCCAGGCGGAGGTGGTCGGCGGGGAGGAAAAGCAAGCCCACAGCGGAGAAATCGTCTCCCGCCCGCTGATACCGGCCTGGGTGCTCCCTATCTTCCTGTTCCTGTGCATGGCGCTGGCCGCCGCGGCGGTGTGGGGCTTCAACCGGCAGCAATCCCGGGCCGCTCAGGCCACGCAGACCGAAGTCGCCCGCCAGACGGCGGTCGCCGGGCTGGTGCAGACCGCCGACGATGACGGCGACGGGTTGAGCGCCGCTCAGGAGGCCGCCCTGGGAACCGACCCGAACAACGCCGATACGGACGGCGACGGGTTGAAGGACGGCGAAGAGGAAGCCGCCGGAGCCGACCCGCTCAATCCCGACACGGACGGGGACGGCCTGGTGGACGGGGAAGAAATCCGCTGGGGAACCGACCCCCGCAAGGTGGATAGCGACGGCGACACCCTGCCCGACGGGGTGGAGGTCAACGAGATGGGAACCAGCCCCGTACTGGGCGATACCGACGGGGACGGCGCGCCCGACAACGTGGACCCCGACCCCGGTCACCCGCCCACGCCCACGCCGCGCCCGACGGACACCCCCACGCCCACGCCGACCCCCGGCATCCCCGAAGACGGGGTGAGTTTGAACTGCGACGGCACGTACCAGCGCCTGCTGGTCAGCGACGGGGGTTCGCTGGGCAAGACGCTCACCGTGCAGAACTGGGACGAGGGTACGTGGAACAGCGTGTGGGCGATTGCCAGCGGCGACCCGATGGAGCGGCAATTCGAGGACACCGCCGGTTTCTATCCCTTCGGGGGATGCGAGCAGTTGCTGGCCGTGCCGGTGCGCTACAGCGGTTCCGGCGCGCCGCTGGAACTCAGCATCTACCGCTGGGACGGCTCCACCATGCAGCAGGTGTACTACCAGAACGGGACCCACGGCTCCTGGCGCCTCGAGGGGGCAAAGGTGTACTTCATCCGCAGCGTGTACCTCTACGGCGAGCCGAATTGCTGCCCGTGCAACACGGAGGAAATCGTCCACCGCTGGACGGGGACGGAGTTCGTGGAGGAGAGTTCGGCCCTGACGCCCACCTACACGGGGACTCCCCCGCCGGAATGCACCGCGAGCAGCGGGCTAACCCCCCTGCCGGTGCTGCCGCCGCTGATTTTCCCCACCATGCAGGTCATCCCCATTTTTCCCCTGCCAACGCCGAC
>DRKV01000389.1 GCA_011051635.1 Chloroflexota bacterium
AAAGCGTTGCCTGTGCCGCAACCGCGGGGGACTTGCAAACTTTCTCACCTGCAAACTTCCATCCCTCCCCGTGGTAAAATCTGAGAAATCAGATTTTGAGTTTTACAGGAGTTCCCCATGAGCAAAACCGTCTTGCAAATCCGCAGCAACGGGCAAATCACCCTCTCCGCTGCCATCCGCCGCCAAGCCCACCTGAAAGAAGGCGACCTGCTTGAGGTAATTGTGGAGGAGGACGGTTCCCTGCGGCTGGTCCCCAAAGTAGCCGTTGACCGTTCCCAGGCGTATTTTTGGACCCGGCGCTGGCAGGAGGGAGAAAAAGAAGCCGAGGCAGACATCCGGGCCGGGCGGCTCCACCGCTTCGACGACATAGAGGAGGCCCTGGAATTCCTGGATGAAGGGGCCCCGGAATGAGTATTGTCTTCACGGAACGCTTTCGGCGGGCATACGCCAAACTGCCTCCCGACATCCGCAAGAAGGTCAAGAAAGCCTTGCGCCTGCTGGACGCTTCTCCCCGCCATCCCTCCCTGCGCGTCCATCAGGTGCAGGGAACCAACGGCATTTATGAGGCCCGCGTCGACCGCAAGTACCGCACGACCTTCACCTTCGCCGGGGAAGAGCGCATCATGCGGAACGTGGACAACCACGACGAGTGTCTGAAGAACCCCTGAAGTTGGCGGCGGCAAACAGAACTGTGGTACAGTTGGGGGGCACGAAAGGAGAGCGCAACCATGACCAAGCCCAAAGTTTTCGTCACCCGCCGCATCCCCGAAGAGGGGCTGCGCTTGCTGGAGGCCGCCTGCGAAGTGGACGTTTGGCCGGAAGACCTGCCGCCCTCCCGCGATGCGCTCCTGGAACGCGTGCGCGGCGTGGAGGGGATTCTCTCCATGCTCACCGAGCGGATTGACGCCGAAGTGATGGATGCCGCCGGGCCGCAACTCAAGGTCATCAGCAACTACGCCGTGGGCTACGATAACGTGGACATCCCCGCCGCCACCGCCCGCGGCATCCCCGTGGGGCACACGCCCGGCGTCCTGACCGAGACCACCGCCGATTTCGCCTTCGCTCTGCTGATGGCCGCCGCCCGCCGCCTGGTAGAAGCCGATGCCTTCGTGCGCGCCGGGCGCTGGAAGACCTGGGAACCTCAGCGTCTGCTGGGAGTGGACATCTACGGGGCTACGCTGGGCCTCGTCGGCCTGGGGCGCATCGGGAGGGCGGTCGCCCGCCGCGCCCTGGGCTTCGGGATGCGCGTCCTGTACTACGACCCCGCCGTGCCATCGGAGGACGCCCCCGCAGGATGCTCCCCCGCCGCTTTGGATACCCTCCTGCGGCAGGCGGATTTCATCTCCCTGCACGTCCCCCTCACCCCGCAGACGCGCCGCCTGATTGACGCCGCCGCCTTCGCCAAAATGAAGCCTACCGCCGTCCTGGTCAACACCGCCCGCGGCCCCGTGGTGGACCCGCAAGCCCTCTACGAGGCCCTGTCCAGCCGCCGCATCTTCGCCGCCGCCCTGGACGTGACCGACCCCGAACCCATCCCGCCCGATTCCCCCCTCCTGCAACTGGACAATCTGGTGATTGCCCCGCACATCGGCAGCGCCAGCCGCGCCACCCGCGGCAAGATGGCCCGCATCGCCGCCGAAAATCTCCTCGCCGGCCTGCGCGGCGCGCCGTTGTTGCATCGGGTGGGGGTGGCGGGGGATTAGGAACTTGGGATTGGGGATTAGGGATTAGGGACTTGGGAAGGCTCCGACATCCTTTTCCCGCTCCCCGCTCCCTGTTCCCCAATCCCCGCTCCCTAATCCCTGCTCCCTGCTCCCTGCCCTCCATGCACTCCCTCATCGCCCAAACTCTCGACCTCAAGCCCTCCCAGGTGGCCGCCGCGCTGGAACTGCTGGACGACGGAAACACCGTTCCCTTCATCGCCCGCTACCGCAAGGAAGCCACCGGCAGCCTGGATGAGGAGCAACTCCGCGCCATCCAGGCTGAGGCCATCCGCCTGCGCGCCCTCCAGGCGCGGCGCGAGACCGTCCTGAAGACGATTGCCGAACAGGACAAACTCACCCCCGAACTGGAAGCGAAAATCCGGGCCGCGGCCACGCTGACCGAACTGGAAGACCTCTACCAGCCCTACAAACCCAAACGCCGCACCCGCGCCGCCCTGGCCCGCAAGCGCGGTTTGCAGCCTCTGGCCGAACTCATCCTCCGGCAGGCCCGCCCCGCCGAGAGTCTGGAGGTCCTGGCGCAGCCCCACCTGAGCGAAGAAATCCCCGATGCGGAGGCCGCCTGGGCCGGGGCGCGGGACATCGTGGCCGAGACCATCAGCGACCACGCCGAAGTCCGCCAGCGCACCCGCCAAAAGGCGCTGGAATGGGCCGTCATCCAGGCGGAGAAAATCCCCGCCGCCGCCGACCCCAAAAAGGTCTACGCCGACTACTACGAGTTCGAGGCCCGCGTCAACCGCCTGCGCCCCCACCAAATCCTGGCCCTCAACCGCGGCGAGCGGGAAGGCGTCCTCCGCATCCACGTGGAGGTACCCGAACGCGACTGGCGCGACGCCATCCAGCGGCACTTCCGCCCCGACCTGGGTTCTCCCCTCCGCGCCCAACTGCTGGAGGCCATCGAAGACGCCGCCAAACGCCTGCTGCTCCCCGCCATCACCCGCGACGTGCGCCGCGCCCTCACCGAACAGGCCGAGAGCCAGGCCATCCGGGTCTTCGCCGACAACCTGCGCGCTCTCCTCCTGCAGCCGCCCCTCAGCGGGCACACCGTCCTCGGCCTCGACCCCGGCTTCCGCACCGGCTGCAAGGCCGCCGTGGTGGACCCCACCGGCAAAGTCCTGGATACCGGCGTCATCTATGTGGGCCGCGACGACCGGCGCGCTTTCGCCTCCCTGCGCCGCTGGGTGCAGCAACACGGCGTCACCCTGATTGCGATTGGCAACGGAACCGCCTCCCGCGAGACCGAGCGCCTCGTGGCCGCCTTCCTCCGCACCCTGGAGGGCAAAGCCCCCCGCTACCTGATTGTCAACGAAGCGGGGGCCAGTGTGTATTCCGCTTCCCCCCTGGCGCGCGCCGAACTGCCCGGTTTGGATGTTTCCCTGCGCGGAGCGGTCTCGATTGCCCGCCGCGTTCTCGACCCGCTGGCCGAACTGGTCAAAATCGACCCCAAATCCATCGGCGTGGGCATGTACCAGCACGATGTCAACCAAAAGGCGCTGACCGAGGCCCTGCACGCCGTGGTGGAGAGCGTCGTCAACCAGGTGGGCGTGGACCTCAACACCGCCTCCCCCGCCCTGCTGACCTACGTCTCCGGGATTGGCCCCAAACTGGCGGAGAAGATTGTCGCTTACCGGGATGAACACGGCCCTTTCAGGGAGCGCGGCGACCTGCGGAAGGTGGACGGACTCGGCCCCAAAGCCTTTCAGCAATCCGCGGGATTTTTGCGCATTCGAGGCGGGACCAACCCCCTGGATGCCTCCGCCATTCACCCGGAGAGTTACCCGGTTGCCGAGGGCTTGCTCTCCCTGGCGGGAATCTCGCCCCGCACGCCCCCGCAGGAGCGCGCCGCCCCCCTGGAGGCCCTGCGGCAGCGCTACTCCCTGCCCCAACTGGCCGACGAACTGGGCTGCGGCCTGCCCACCCTGGCCGACATCTTCCGCCAACTGCTGCGCCCCGGACGCGACCCCCGCGAGGACGTTCCGCCGCCCGTCCTGCGGAGCGATGTGCTCAGCATGGACGACCTCCAGCCCGGCATGGCGCTCAAAGGCACGGTGCGTAACGTGGTGGATTTCGGCGCCTTCGTGGACATCGGCGTCAAGCGCGACGGCCTGCTCCACCGCAGCCGCATCCCCCGCGGCACCCGCCTGCGCGTCGGGCAGGTCATCGAAGTGCGCATCGCGGAGGTGGACCGCGAGCGCCAGCGCATTTCCCTGGCGTGGGGGAGGGACGATGGACGGTAGACGGGGGACGGTAGACGGTGGACGGCTGACGACTGACCACTGACGACTGACGACTGACCGCTGACGATGGACGGTGGACGATGGACTACCCGACCAAGCAACTACCCGACTAAGTGACTACCCGACCAAACGACTACCCAATCAAGCGACTACCTGACCAAATAACTACCCGACTTCCCCCCATGAACCTCAAACGCATCTTCAGCAAAACCCCCATGTCGCGCAGCAGCAGGGCTTATGATTTTGCCCTGGATACGGTGCTCTCCCTGCCGCCGGAGGGGCGCATTCTGGAAATCGGCACCGGGCAGGGCTTCAGCGCGGCTTACCTGAGCCGCCGCCTGCCGCAGGCGCACATCATCGCCCTGGACGTGACTTACGAATGCTTCAAGGGCGACGAACTGGAATTCGGCCCCCGCAAGCCGGATTTCCTCCAGGCCAGCGCGCCCCAACTGCCGCTGGAATCCGCTTCCTGCGACGCGGTGCTGCTGGTGATGACCTTCCACTGCCTGCCAGAGCCGCAAGAGGTGATTCGGGAGGCGGCGCGGGTGCTCAAGCCCGGCGGCTCGCTGCTGATTGCGGATGTCAACGGGCATCACTGGATAGCGCGCCCCTTCGAGTGGGTCGAGCACCTGGGCATCAGCCCCTTGACGCACGCTTACACCCCGGAGGAGATACGCGCCCTGACGGAGGCCGCCGGCCTGCGGGATTTCCGCATCCATTGGCGGCCCGGCAAGGAGGGCGGTTTTATGATGTGGGTGCGGGCGCAGCGCCCGAAGTAGCGCACTGCCTCACCGCCATTCGCAGGCGCCGATGCCGGGACGGGAATCTCGGGGGCGAGAATCGCAATCCATAGCGGGAGCCGCCTCAAGGGAGACGGTATCTATCGCCGGGCTCCCGGGGAGCAAATGGGGGTCGAGCCATTTCATTTTGACAAACGCTTTTTTCGGATTAAAATTTGAAGTAGCAAACGCCGCGCGAAAGACTGCGACTGCTTGCCCCGCCGATGGCTCTCTCTGCTCCGGCATCCCGCAAGCAAAAGTACATCTCGCGGGCATGGATGGGGCGAAAAGCATATTTCCTCCCGGTCATCGGCACCAGAACTGCGCCTCACGAGGACGGGCACAGTCGCGGGTAAGAGCGCGACGACGTGCAGGCGGCATGTGCAAGACGGCTCCTGAGGAGGAATCCCATGAAACGAAAGAACATCGCTATCCTGATTCTGTCTGTGATGCTGGTGGTATTGCTGGGTATCGCCGGCAGCGCAACCGCCAAACCGGAGCGCGGCGCTCCGGCAATCGCGGGAGACAGCCCGGAAACCGTGGCAAGCACGACGACATACTCCCCCTCCCTGCCCCGGCAGATGAACTACCAGGGGTACCTGGAAGACCAGAGCGGCAACCCGGTCGATGGAACGCACGACCTGACCTTTACGCTGTACGTTTATTCCTATGCCGGTGGATTTCCCCCCACATACAAATGGACGGCGGTTTACTCGGAGACGCAGACCGTCGATGTGAGCGATGGCCTCTTCAACGTGGCCATCGGGTCGGAGAACCCGCTTGACCCCGAAGATTTCGGCGGCCTGGAAGTTCTTTTCGGCGGCGACCTGGAACTGGGCGTCCAGGTTGACGGCGGAGCGGAACTCTCGCCGCGGGTCAAGTTGCTGCCGGTCCCTTACGCCTTCCGCGCCGAGTATGTGGACTACTTCCCCGGCCCCGAATACGACAGTGGGTGGGAGGAAATCGGCCCGCGTCCCGACCCGATTTCCGTGGACTTTCCCCACAATCTGGGAG
>DRKV01000390.1 GCA_011051635.1 Chloroflexota bacterium
CGACGAACTTTCCCTGAAAGAAGCCCTGGCGCGCAAACAAATCACCGTCCGCGGGCCGGTGTGGAAAACTTTCTCGCTGGCCGACATCTTTCGGGAAGGCCGTGCTCTGTACCCCCGAATTGCAGAAGGCCTGTAAATTCGAAGGCCCGTCAGGTTTTCGAAAACCTGACGGGCCTTTGGGAGCGGGTCTGTTACGAACTCCCTTCCAGCAGCAACTCCAACTGCGCCAGGGTGCGCTGCAACTGGCGGACGGGGTTGCCCCCTTCGGCAATGGAGCGGCGCGCCCCCAGAATGCGGGAGAGCACCCGGTAACGGGCTTCGCTGTCTTCGGCTTCGCGGAGGGCCTGCAACTCCTGAATCACCAGCCGGCGGGTCATGGGGATGCCGTGCCGCGCCAGGGTGGCTTTGTAGTAGGGGTAATCCTCCGCCAACCCCAGCGTAGCCGATTCGAAGCCGTAGCGGGCAACCTCCAAACGGGCGGAGTAGCGCATCGGATTGTAGAAGAACATGGCGTGGTCTTCGGGGTTCGGCTCGATGAGGATGATGTCCACTTCGGGGTGGGAGCGGCGCAACTGCTTGACGTGGTAGCGGATGCTGGCGTGGGTCAGGATGCGCGTCACCTGATTGGCGATGTAGTTCAGCCCGCTTTCGCTCAGGTAGTGCTTTCCGTACCGCTTGCCGATGATGTCGGCGGGGATGGAGCGGTGGTCGCTGTTGTCGAAAGGCACCATCGGGTTGACGCACACAATCAGGGATGCCCCCGCTTCGATGGCGATGTCCAGACTGGCATTTCCCCGCAGGCCGCCGTCCACGTACTCGTGCCCCTGGATGCGCACCGGTTTGTACACCACCGGCACGGCGGAGGAGGCCGCCACCGCCGCCGAAATCGGAACCTCCGGAGTCGTCTCGCGGCTGAAGACCGCCCGCTCTCCCGAATCCAGTTCCGTGGCGACCACGAATAACTCTTTAGGGGTTGCCGTGAAGCAGTTGCACAAACCGCGGTGCTCCAGCATCTCGCGCACGTAACGCTCCAGCGCCATGCCGTCGTAGAAACCGGCGGGGAGCACATCCAGCAGCGCCCAGGCCACGTCGAAAAGGGTCGCTTCCCGCTCCCGGAAGTAGCGCCACCAGGCGCGCCCCACCTTGACGGGGAGTTCCATCCCCGTGCGCAGCAACTCACTGCGCTTGATGTTGAAAATGTGCCGGCGCTGGATGGGCAGCAAATCGGGGTGGGAACCGGCGATGCTCCGCATCATCTCCTCGGGCGTGATGCCGTTTGCCAGGAAAGCCCCTACCAGCGCCCCCGCGCTCGTCCCCACGAAGATGTCGAAATCGTTGACCGTGCGGTCAATCAGCAAATCGTTGATAGCCCGCAGCGCCCCGATTTCGTACACCGCCCCGGTCAACCCGCCCCCCGCCAGCACCAAAGCCGTCTTGTTTATCTCGGTCATAACGCACCACTTTTGGATTTTTTTACGTGCGATGTGCGGGGTGCAACGTGCGCCCGACCTGCACACCTGCACTTGCCACTTCCACACTTGCACACTTGCAACCTTTCCTCGATTCTACCACCTGATTGCCCCAAAGGAGCGTCCCATGTGGTTCTTTCGCAGCCCCCGCATCGTTTTTGGAGAAGAAGCCCTGGATGAACTGACCCAACTGGAAGGCCGCCGCGCCTTCATCGTCACCGACAACAACATGGTGCAACTGGGTTTTGCCGCCCGCGTCCGGGAAGCGCTGGAGGAGAGCGGATTGCAGGTTTCCATCTTCTCCGATGTGGAACCCGACCCCTCCCTCCCCACCGTGGAGCGCTGCGCCCGCCAAATGGAGCAGGACGCCCCCGACTGGATTATCGGCCTGGGCGGCGGCTCCAGTCTGGACGCGGCCAAAGCGGCCTGGTTCCGCTACGAGCGCCCCGACGTGCCTCTGGAAGCGGTCAACCCCTTCGAGCAATTCGGCCTGGGGGGCAAGGCGCACCTGGTCACCATCCCCACCACGGCGGGGTCGGGGGCGGAAGTCACCACCGCGGCGGTCATCAAAGACCCTGAGGAACTCCGCAAACTGGAAGTGGCCTCCTACGAGTTGCTTCCCTCCCTCTCCATCGTGGACCCCTTCTTCACTACCCACCTGCCCCCGCAAGTGACCGCCGACACCGGTATAGACGTTCTCACCCACGCCGTGGAAGCCTTTTCCAGCACCTGGAGCAACGACTTCAGCGACGGGCTGGCGCTGCAAGCCGCCCGACAGGTCTTCACCTACCTGCCGCGGGCTTACAAATACGGGGCGGAGGACGCGGAAGCCCGCATCCACATGGCGAACGCGGCCACGCTGGGTGGGCTGGCTATCAACAACAGTCACATCGCCCTGGCGCACGCCCTGGGGCACAGCGCCGGGGCACTCTTCGGCATTCCCCACGGGCGCGTCACCGGATTGCTGCTGCCCTACACCATCGAGTTCACCACCCGCGGCGGGCAGGGACGCTACGAAGGGCTGGCGCGCATCCTGGGGCTGCCGCACGAGGATGGGAAGAGCGCCGGTCTCTCCCTGGCAGAGGCCATCCGCAAATTGCTGCAAGAACTCGGTCAGCCGCTCACCCTGCGGGAGGCCGGGGTCAGCCCCGAGACGCTGGAGGCCCGCCTGGATGGGCTGTGCGACCGC
>DRKV01000391.1 GCA_011051635.1 Chloroflexota bacterium
GAATTCACGGGTTACCTCGCCTCGCAGGGCGTCAGCGTTTTGCAAATCAAAATCGCCCCCGGCGAACCCTCCCCGCTGGGACGCATCGTGAGCGCCTTGCAGCCCCTCATCCGGCCTGCGGCCCTCGCTGAACTGCCCCCCGCCACGCTGGGCGTGCTCGCTCCCCTTTTTTCCTCCATCGGGCAGATGAGGGAGAACCTTCTCGCCCCGCCGCGGCTTGACCCCGCGGGAGAACGGCAGCGCCTTTATGCTGCTTTGACGGATTTGACGGCGGCCTGCCTGCCCGGAGAAGCGCTCCTGTGGATTGATGATGCCCACCGCATGGGGCGGGTGGCCTGCGAGATGCTGACCGGGATGACGGGGAGGCTCAAACTCTTGTTGAGTTACCGCAGTGAGGAGGTTCCTCCCGACCACCCCCTCCGTCAGGTTTTCCGCGCCGCCCAAAGGGAAGGCGCGCCCGCGGTTTTGCGCCTCCACGCCCTCCGCCCCGCCGACGTGGAGGCCCTCATTCGGCAACTCTCCCACAGCGACCTGGCGGAAATCGCGGCGGAAATCAACCAGCAGGCGGAGGGCAACCCGCTCCACGTCGTTTCGTTGCTGCAACACCTGTTCGATGAGGGGCAGTTGTACGTCGATGCCGGGGGCGGCTGGGGGATGACCGGCGAGGCGGCTGTCCCGTTACCGGCGACCATCCGCGAAGCCATCCAGTCCCGTTTGCAGCGGCTGACCCCTGCCCAGCGCCGCGTCCTGGATATGGCCGCCGTCCTGGGGGGCGCCTTCGATTTTGCCGTGCTTCAGGCCGCCAGCCCGCAGCCGGAGGCCTCCCTGCTGACGGTGCTGGACGAGTTGATGGACGCGGCCCTGATTACCGAACCGCGCCGCCTCGGACAGCCCGAATTTGCCATCGCCCACGACCGCTACACCGAAATTTCCTACGAGACGCTGCCGGGCGTGCGCCGCAGGCAACTCCACGCCCAGGCCGGACGCGCTCTCGAACAGGTCCATGCCGGGGATTTGCAGCCGCATTACCCTGCCCTGGCGACCCACTTCGGGAAGGCCGAAATTCCCGAAAAGGAACGTCGCTACGCCGCGCTGGCCGGGGAACAGGCCGCGGCCCGGTTCGCCAACGCCGAGGCAATCCGCTACCTGGAGCGGGCGCTGGAACTCACCGCCCCGGAAGATGTCGAGCGCCGCGCCCGCCTGCTGTTGCGCTGCGAGCAGGTCTACGATTTGCTGGGGGAGCGGGAGGCGCAGCGGGATGCCTTGGGGGAACTGACCACCCTGGAAACCCGGTTGTCCCCTCAGGACCGGGCCGAGGTTCTCCACCGCAAGGCGCGGCTGGCCTGGTTGTCGGATGACACCCCACAGGCGCAAATCCACATCGAGGAGAGCATCCGTCTGGCGCAAACCTGCGGAGCCGTGGAGGTCGAAGCCGCCGGGTATCTGCTCCGCGGGAAGATGACCCTGGACCAGGACTCGGCGCGGCAACTGCTGGGCAAAGCCTTGTTGCTGGCACAGCAGGCTGGGCTGCGCGGCATGGAGGGCGACATCGTCCGCAGTTTGGGGAACGCCTGCTTCTGGCAGAATGACTACGAAGCCAGTCAGGCGTATTTTGAGGAAGCCCTGACCATCCACCGGGAGGTTGGCGACCTGCGCGGGGAACTTTCGGCGTGCAACAATCTGGGGCTTCTGCGCCAGACACGCGGCGACTTCCCTCAGGCGCGGGATTTCTTCGAGCAGGGGCTGGCGATTTGCGAGAAAACCGGCGACCGGCTGGCGGAGGGGGTGCTGCTCACCAACCTCGGGGAGATGACCGCCGCCCTGGGGGAATACCGGCAAGCCCAAACCTACCTGGAGCGCGCCTGCCGCATCCGCGAGGAGGTCGGCAACGAGGAGGGCGTGGCGATGGTCTTGCAGCGTCTGGGGGATGTGCTCACCCGGCAGGGAGCCTACAGCCCGGCGATGCACCACTACGCCCGCGCCCTGGAAATCAACACCCGCATCAAGCAGCACCGGCAGCGGGGAGAGACGCTGGCCGCGATGGGGATGCTGCGCTACGAGTTGGGGGATTACGCCGGCGCACAGGAGGTTTACCGGCAATCGCTGGCAGTTCTCCCCCCGGAGGCGGAACCGCACTGGGCGCTGGCGATGGCGGGGTTGAGTTTGCTGCACCACGCTCTCGGGGATGATGCCGCAGCCATCGCCGCCGGGGAACAGGCCCTTTCCCTGCCCGTCTGTGAGTCCCTCCCCGCTCTCCGGGCTTCCGTCCTGACCCATCTGGGGCACGCGCTCTCCGGGGCAGGCCACCCGGCAGAGGCCGCGGGAAAATACCGGCAGGCGTTGGAAATCCGGCGGAGGTTGCAGCAGCCCCATCTGGAGACGGAACCCCTGGCGGGGCTGGCCGCGCTGGCGAGGGATGGGGGGCATCTCGACGATGCGATGGCCCTCGTCAAGCCGGTGCTGGCACACCTGGAGGCGGGTCCCCTGCAAGGCCCCGCACACCCGACGCGGGTGTACCTGACCTGCTACCGGGTGCTGCGCGCCGCGGGCGACCCCCGCGCCGGGGAGGTGCTCGCCGCGGCACACGCTCTCCTGCAGGAACGCGCTGCCGCCATCCAGGACGCATCGCTGAGGCGGTCGTATCTGGAGAACGTGGCCGCCAACCGGGAGGTGGTGCGACTTTTTGAGGGGGAGTGAGGGGAATGCCCAAAAGTCCAGTAAGAAAACAGTAAGGTCGTTTTGTTATGCTGTGGTCAATGACCGCAGCATTTTTGATTCCACAAACCATTCGATGACCTCTCACCCCTCACGCCATACGGTGACCTACATCGTGCGCATCTGGAGCGAATACCTGGACGAGTCACCGCCGCGCTGGCGCGGCGTGGTCCTTCCCGTCGGGGAGGAGACTCCCCTCCATTTCGCGGGGTTGGGTGAAATGCTCGAAATCATCCGGGAAAAAACACAACCACCTATCGAAAAGGAGGATAAGCCATGAAAGCCAGGTTCCTTGCAACCCGCCCAAAAAACCAAACAACCATCCAGACCACAGAAACGAGACGAAAGAGGCCCTCCAAAACGCGTCGCCGACGCATTCTGGGGGTGTTCATTTCGGGCGTATTGATTGTGGGCGTATTGATTGCCGGTCTCAACCACACAAAGGCAGCGACGAACGTCGGGGGGACCTTCAGTTATCCCGTCGCTTTTGTGGATAAAACCTCGGTTGATTTGCACTGGACCCACCCCGATCCGATTTATGATACCTATGTCATCAGCCGGGATGGGCACCAGATTTTTACAACCGGAACCTCCGTGACGTTTTATCGTGATACGGGACTGACGGAGGGACAGACTTACACCTATGAAATCACCGCCATCGACGAAGATGACGGATACACGCTCCGCGCATCGCAAAACGCGACAACCGGCCAAATCCACGGAACGCTGTATCAGGACAAAATCTGGCCTGCCGACACGTATTCTTTGTCGGGCAACATCGACATTCTGCCGGGCGTGACCTTCGAAATTCAATCCGGCTCGATAATCAACGATGCCAACGGATTCAGTCGTATCTCGGATTTAGCAGGCGGCGAACTGCATATCACCGATAGTACCGTACACACTGATATGTCTGTCGGAACGGCCAACAGCGTGGTGAGTGATGTCATTTTTTCCGGATGTATACTGTTTTATGAACGCTCGGATGAATTCAATACGACCAATATCTTTACAAATGGGGCCATACTTCACATTGGTTCCGGTTTGCCAACAATTCGTTCTCAAATGTTCGAGAAGGGCGCGGCAGTGGTGGTTGAGGGTAGCGCGTTGGCAACGATTGAGCAGTGCATTTTTGAACAGGCACAGGTGTCAGTTGAGAATGGCGGCAGCGCCATAATCACCGGCAACGTCTTTCGCCTGGGGGGAAGTACCGACGATGACCCTGACCCTGCCGTTCTGGTATCATCATCGGGAGATGTTGACATCCTGAACAATCATTTCGATGACGCAGACATTCTACTTGATGCTTATGTCACGGGGAACGTGAATATTCGGAACAACACGATGCAAGGCGGCCCTCAAACCTGGGCAGGGATAAGGATTAAAAGTGGCACCCCTGAAATAACAGACAATGTGATTTACCGTTACAGCACAGGTATTCATTACAACCTTGGCAACAAGCCGGATGGAGGAACGGCCACCGGGAACACGATTGCATTAAATTACACAGGAATAGATATCGATGGTGCATCCACCCCCCTGATTAACGACAACTGCATTGCGGGAAACAGAGAGGGGGTCTATGCATCCCCGCTTGACCATGATGTCGATATGACCGGTAACTGGTGGGGAGCAGCCTCCGGGCCATACCATAGTACCAATCCGAATGGGGCTGGGAACCGGGTTTATGGTGACACGGTCGATTTTTCGGGCTGGTTAACCACCGATAATTGCCAGGCCGGGGATGTGGTAATCACCGATATGGAGGCCGTACAGGCCATCGGGAGCGATTTGGACTGGGTCAGCCAGAAGTTGGTCCCCTTGCCGGCAGTTGCCGGGCGCGAGACAATTGTGCGGGCCTACGCCGATGCACCGGTTGGGGCAGTCAGCGGTGTCGAGGGCAAACTGCGGGCTTATCGGGACGGCGCATATTTGGGGGAGATAGATTCGGAAAACACCATTCGTATCGAGCCAAAAGTCCCTTTGGAAACTCAGCGCAGTAATCTGAAAGAGGGAGCAGTTTACTTCGAACTGCCTGCCGAATGGACAACCGCCGGGACTTTGACGTACACCGTTACCCTGAACCCGGACGAAAACCCCGTCGAACTATCCACAAGCAACAATGTGATGACCAATACAGTTGACTTCATAGAGCAGCCCCCCTTCAGAATTGCCTACGTACCTATTCTTTACAAACCCGGCGGCGGCAGCAAAGGTGTCCCCCCCTCCGTTGGGCTAATCGTCAAAGGGCATGTTTTCTTGCAGTCGATTTTGCCCTACGCAAACGTCGAAATGGGACTCTTCTCTCCCTTGACCTGGAAAAAGCAGATGCAAGGGGCTGACGAGCATGACGAATGGACGCGCGGCGGTGAATTGCTCAACATTCTCTCCGTGATACTCATCCAATGGAATCTGACCCACCCGCCGGCAGAGCGCTTCGACCAGATTATCGGCGTCTTTCCGGGTTCGGCCTTGGAAATGATTAGTTCCGGAGAGGCAGACTCGCGCTGGGGAGGCGACGATGAACCCAATATGGGGCTGGGAATCGCCAGTTATTGCTGGGCCAGCGGCGATTGCTTTGCCCACGAAATCGGGCACAACCTTGGATTGCATCACACAAATGTACAGGGAAAAGATTGCTACGCACCAGATATCGAGTCGTACTGGCTGCAACATTACTCAGACAACACGATTCAAAATTTCGGCTATTACGATACGCGCAATGAACTGGTTCCCGCCACAACGCCCGATATTATGTCCTATTGTCAGGATGCCTGGGTCTCCCCGCTGCACTGGAAAATGCTGCTGAACACCCGCGGGGTGCCCCAACCCCCCTACGAAGGCGAGGTGCCCGTCACCGACCCATCCCTTGCAGCAACCC
Organism: Chloroflexota bacterium; assembly: GCA_011051635.1. Lineage (GTDB taxonomy): Bacteria > Chloroflexota > Anaerolineae > Anaerolineales > DRKV01 > DRKV01. The sequence continues at coordinate 5,597 of DRKV01000391.1, forward strand.
GGAGCACAACCGCCGCCGCCGAAACGACCTACCTGCTCGTGCGCGGCTGGACCAGTATTGAAGGTGTGACCGAATTCCTGCCGTTTTGGACGGCAACCACCACCGATTTCCCCCTCTGGACGCCTGATAACGGCACGGATTACTGTGTCCGCATGAAAGACGGGGATGGGAACATCATCGCAGAAAAATGTATGGATGCAATTTTTGCCGACCCTGAAGCAAATGCATGGAGGATTACCAAGCACATGCTGGTGGCGCTTCCTGTTCCCGCAGGTTATACCGCTCAAAACGCGGATGGAACGCTCGCCAACATCGCCGAAATCTCGGTCTTCAGCAACAAATTCCAGCAAGATGTCGCCATACTCCAGCCATCCGAACATCAACCCACCGTATCCTGGGTCAATCCTGCGCCCGGCACAGTCTTCACCCAGGATACGGAAATTCGGTGGACCGGGGCGGATGCCGACGGCGACCCGCTGGTGTACTCCGTTTTTTACCGACCTGCCTCCGATGCCCCCTGGATTCCCTTGATTGTGGATACCGCCAAAAATTCATATCCGGTGGCTTTGCAAGAATTGCCCGCCGGTAGCGCCGGGCAATTCAAAGTCGCCGCCAGCGATGGCTACCATGTTGTAGAGGCCATCTCCGGAGCCGTATCCGTGCCGGAACGTTCCCCGGGCGTATATCTGCTCTCACCGGTCACAGATGAGACCTACACCCCCGAAGTGTACCTGTCTGGCTACGGGTATCATCCCGACTACGGCCTGCTCCCCGGTGAATCGCTGACCTGGAACTCCAACCGGGATGGCGTGCTGGGGAGTGGCGAGGCCTTGACGGTCACGCTCAGTCCCGGCGAGCACCTCATTACTCTGACAGGCTCATGCGAAGGTCAGACCACCACAACCGTAGTCACTATCACCGTGAATGCCGAAGCCACAGCCATTACCGGACTGGCGATTATAGGCCCCGACGAGGTCACCACAGGGATTCCGGTCACTTTGCAAGCCTCGCTGACTTCCGGCACCGATGTCTCCTACACCTGGAACTTTGGTGACGGCACCACCGCGACCGGAAAAACGGTCACGCATATTTTCCCGATAGCATGGTACGAACACACCTACAATGTCCAGTTGACAGCGGTCAATCCGCTCTCCCAGCGTATGGCCTATAAAAACGTGACCATCACCATGAATCAGGTGTTTCTGCCCGTCATTGTGCGCTGAGGGGTATCCATTTGAATACCCCCTTCCTGGTGTCATTGCGAACCACGGTCAGGCAGCGGAGCAATCGCTCAGCATGGGCGAATCTGCCCTGGGAAGGCTCGGCGCAGTGGCGGGCGGTGGACGTGCATGGGGGGGGAGTGCCTTACCCCTCGGCGGTCGGCAGGGTGAAGGCGAAGGTGCTGCCCTTGCCGCGGCCTTTGCTCTCGGCCCAGATGCGCCCGCCGTGGGCTTCGACAATGTGTTTTGCAATCGTCAGGCCAATGCCGCTGCCGCCCCCGGCCCGCGAGCGGGATTTATCCACCCGGTAGAAGCGGTCGAAGACGTGGGCCAGGTGCTCAGCGGGGATGCCAATGCCGGTGTCGCGGACAGTGACGAGTAAACAGGGATTGGGGAGCAGGGATTGGGGATTGGGAAGGAGGGGGTTGTTCCCTGTGCCCC
>DRKV01000392.1 GCA_011051635.1 Chloroflexota bacterium
GATTTCCGCCAGGGCGATAAGGTTCTCGAACCATCGGCGCGCCTGTTCCGCGTTCACGTCCACGTCGAAGGCCAGTACCTTGTTGCTGAAATGCAGCCGCAGGACGAGATAGCCCGGTATCAATTCCACCCGCCGCAGCCGGAATTCCCCCTCGAAGCGGAGCAGGCGTTTCAAGGCCTCTGCTGCCTGGGGTGTTTCCAGCAAATTGCGGGCCCAGGCTTCGTCCATCGCGAAAACGCGCAGCCCCTCCAGCGCCGGATTGGAGAGTGCCAGCGGGGCGCGACCCAGCCATCCGGCGAGCGTTGTGCCGACTTTGTCGGCTTCGTCTACGCTAAAGCGCGTTTGCAAGGGGGTGGAGAGATACAATTCCAGGGTCGGCCCGCGGCGGAAGTATACCCGCGCCTTGCGCCCGCGAATGTGCCCCTCGTATCTGCGCATAGTCAATACTTCGCGTTGTCCGCTCAATCCCAGGGGGTTAAAGGCTGCGTCGAGTGTCGCTGCCCGGCGGCGCAGCATCCACCACAAGAAACCCCAACTCCCGCCCCCCACCAGCAGGACGAAAAACACGGGCGGGACGATGGTCAGCAGGAGCGAGAGGCGCTCATTCTGGATGTGACTCCCCACGGCGATGGGTAGCAGTACCAACAGGCAGCCCAGCGGCAGGACGATGGCAGTGGAAATCAGAGAAATCAGCAGGCCGCGCCCTATGGCTCGCGGGGGTTCACTCCACAATTTGGACATGGTTTCCTCGGTAGTGTTCGGTCAGGTGTCTTTCGGATGCTTCGTGCCCGAAAGACACCCTGCTTCAGGATTACTTTTCACTGACCGCGCAGAATGAGAGGCAGGTAGATTTCATACCCGCTGACGTAGAGCGTGGACAGTCCCGTAGTCGTGCCAGCGTGCATGTACGGAATAGTATTATACTGTGCCGTGGTGCTGGTGGTGCGTAGCCCCTGTGAGGCAGATAATTCGAAGGGCAGTGTGGCACTCCAGTTCCCGTTGGCGTCGGCGACCGCTGTCGTCAAGACTTGCAGCGTCTCAGTGACCGCGTCGGTATCGTCCAGGAAAATTTCGATGGTGCAGTTTGGGCAGGGGCTGTTGGTCCCGCTGCTCCCGCTGACCGTCGTGCCGTCAATGGAGAGTACCTCGGCGGGGCGAAAATGCTCGAAATCGTCGGGCAGCCCTGGCCCCAGTTGGATGGCGTCTTCGCCCTTGAGGCTGCCTTGCACGAACGGCCAGTCCGCTTCCTGAATGATGAGGTTGGAACGCAGGGTGTTCTCGTCGTAGAGCGCCCCGTTGAGCGAGATGCCCGAAAGACCGGAGTTGGCGATAGTGTTGCCGGTTACCTGTACCTTCTTGGGGCTGTCGCTGAGATAGACGCCTCTCCCGCATACTCCTACCTGCACGTCGGCGGCATCTACCCCAATCTGGTTGTTTGCAATCAGGTGTCCCGTCCCCGTCACGCGAATGGCGTCCGGCTGGGTGGAGATGTGGAAAATCTCCTGGCGCAGGCCGGCAAAGACGTTGTTTGTGATGGTGTGGTTGTTGCCCTCCATGCTGATGCCGCCGCCGCCCAGCCAGTCAACCGAGGTGCAAATCAGGGATGGGTCGCTCTGTTTGCCGCGAATGATGCCGTCTGCGGGCGTCCCCACGTAATTGCCGGTGAAGGTGTTGTCGTCCCCGCGCAACGCCGCGGCTACGCCGTCGAAGCCGAGGAAGATGTTGTCCTGGATGGTGTTCCCGCTCACGCCTGCGCTGAGGGCCACGCCTGCGCTGCCGCTTCCGTCCTGAGGGTCGTCATTCCGCAGATAGGGGGTTGTGCCGTCGTCGGAAAGTCCAAACCAGTTGTCCTCGATGAGGTTGTCGTTTGAGTTGACGGTCAGGTGGGTCTTGAAATTTTGGAAAGCCAGCCCGCGAATGGTGTTGCCGTCGTGCCCGCCGGCCGCGTTGGCCCCGACCAGTAGTCCGTCCCTGCTGCCGGTGGACGGCCCGACGATGAAGATTTTCGGCCCGCTGGTCGCTCCGCCGGGCTGGGTGCTGCCGTCGATTGTGACCTGTCCCCCGTCCAGGGAACGGAACACGGACGGGTCGCTGGTGCTTTGCACCTGGATTTTCCAGATACCCAGCGTGCTGTCGTAGCCCTCGTGGGCATCCTGCGGGATGTCGAACTGAATCAGCACCGGACGCTCCGCTGCACTCAATCCCCGCGCCTGGACGATAGCCCGCCGCAGCGTGCAGGGCGTATCCGAGACGCAGGTTTTGCTCTTGCTCGTATCCGGGTCGGTGCCGCTGTCCACCGTGATGACCGTGACTGGCGAGGCCGTCTCGTGCCGGGGGGCGGTATCCGCAGCCGAGACGCGACTGCCTTGCCCGGCGAGAGGCAGCATCGACAGGGAAAGTGCGGCCAGGAGCGAAAAAATGGGCAAAGACCGTTTTCGAAACATTGCAATCTCCTTTGGGGGTGGTACGTGTGGGGTAGTCTACGGGGTCTTCCTCTCCTCCGGCTCACCCCTCACGGCATCGGCTGTCAGAGTGTTCAGGTAATCCAGCAGACCGTCCAGGCCGTCGAAGCCGATGGCTTCCTGGGTGTGCGGATTCACCAGCATCACCCGCCAGGTGACGGTATCCCCAAAGCGGGTTCCCCACATGCGCAGCAGGAAGGAGTGATAGGAGGTCGGAGACATGAGAATTTTCCGGAGAGGAACGGTTCCTCCCCAGGATAGCCTCTCCCCGTCAAGAGAACGTCAAAACCGGCGGGCAGCGGGGTTATAATCAAGGCGGGACGGCATATATCTCGTGAATGAACTGCGGATTACCCTTTTGGGGGCTTTTCAGGTCACGCTCGATGGGCAGGCGCTGACCGCCTTTGGCACGGACAAGACCCGCGCCTTGCTGGCTTACCTGGTCATGGAGGCGTACCGTCCCCACCGGCGGGAGCATCTGGCCGCGCTGTTGTGGTCCGACCAGCCGGAAAAGAAAGCCCTCCACAGCCTGCGGCAGTCCGTTTCCACCCTGCGAAAACTGCTCCACGCCGGAAATCCCCGCTTGCCGTATCTGGACATTCGACGGGAAAGCATCCGCTTCAATCCCCGCAGTGCCTACCGCCTCGATGTAGCCGTCTTTCGCGACGCCCTCAAGGAGGGCCTGCCCCGCGATGGGTACGGGCAGCGCCGCGCCCGCCTCGATATCCGCCGTTTGCGCCGCGCCCTGGCGCTCTACCGCGGCAATTTCCTCGACCAGATGCTCTTGCGGGGCAGCCCCTTGTTTGACGAGTGGGCGATTGTGCAGCGCGAGATGCTCGCCCGCCAGTTCGTAGAAGGCGTGGGCCGTCTGGTGGCCTACCACGAGAAGCGGGGTGAATTCGGACAGGCTCGCGAAGCGGCGGAGCGCCTGGCGGCGCATCTGCCCTGGGACGAAGGCGCCCAGCGCACCATCCTGAAGATGCTGGCGCACCGCGCCCGCTGGCACGCCGCGGAAATGCAATTCTCCGCCCTGGAGCGCAACCTGCGCCGGGAACTGGGGGTCTCCGCCTCCCCCCAAACCCTGTCCCTGATGGAGGAGATTCGCGCCTGCGCCGCGCGAGATGTCCCCCTGCCGCCCTCCCGCCCCCCGGCGCGCTCCAACCTGCCGCCGCCCCTTGCGGATTTCGTCGGGCGGGATGCGGAACTCGATGAACTCTCCACCCTTCTGAGCAATCCCCATACCCGTTTGATTACCCTGACCGGCCCCGGCGGGGTGGGAAAATCGCGCTTGGCTTTACGGGCGGCGCGCGAGCAGAGGGGCATCTTTGCCGAGGGGGTTTTCTTCGTCCCTCTGGCCCCCGTCCACGCGGCGGAACAACTGCCCCTCGCCCTCGCCGAATCCCTGGGGTTCGCCTTCTACTCCTCGCAGCCCCCCCTGGGCTTGCTGTGCGACCATTTGCGCGGCAAAGAGATGCTCCTGGTGCTGGATAACTTCGAGCACCTTCTTCTGGAGGGCGGCGCGGCACCGGTGCTCCGCATTCTGGAGGAGGCCCCTGATGTGGTCGTTCTGGCGACTTCGCGGCAGCCCCTCGGCTTGCGGGTGGAGCGCGTCCTTGAGGTCGGCGGGCTGGAATACGCCCCCGAGGGGAGCGGGAACACCCCGGAAAGCGCCGTACAACTCTTCGAGCGGATTGCCCGGCGCGGCGCGCCGACCTTTTCCCTCCCCCCGCAGCGTGCCGCGGTGAGACGCATCTGCCGTCTGGTGGAGGGGCTGCCGCTGGGGATAGAACTCTCCGCCGTCTGGGTGCGCCATTACTCCCCCGCTGAAATCGCCCGCCAAATCGAGAAAGACCTGGATTTCCTGGCGACCTCCATGCCGGATTTCCCCGCCCGGCATCGCAGTTTGCGGACGGTCTTCGAACACTCCTGGCAACTGCTCGACGCCGCGGAGCGGGATGTCTTTTGCAAGTTGTCCGTCTTTCAGGGGGGCTTCTTGCCCGAGGCGGCGCGGCGCGTGGCCGGCGCGGAGCGGGCGCACCTTGCAGCCCTGAGGGACAAATCGCTCCTCCATCCGGCAGGTTCCGGACGCCTCGATATGCACGTCCTGCTGCGCCAGTTTGCCGCCGAAAAACTGGGTGTCTCTCCTGCGGAAGCGCGTGCCGCGCGGGAAGCGCACAGCGCCTTCTTTGCAGCCTATCTTCAGGAACAGGAATCTGCTTTGCAGGGGCGCACGCCGGGGGAGGCTTTGCAGGCCGTCGCCCTGGAAATCGAGAACATCCGCGCCGCCTGGCAATGGGCCATCGAAGAAGGGGCGCTCTCTCATCTCCGCCGGGCCGCCGGTGCCCTGGGACGTTTCTACGATATGCGGAGTTGGTTTGCCGAGGGGCGGGACGCTTTCGCGCAGGCCGCGGAACGTCTGCGTGCTCTCCCCGCCCCGGATGAGCGCGCTTTGTGTATTCTGGGGCAGGTAACGGCGCAACTGGCCTGGTTCGAGGTGCAGATGGGCGCATATCAGGAGGCGGTCGAGCATCTGGAAGTTGTCCGCTCCCGTTTGCCGGAGGCCTGCTCGCGGGAACGGGCGGCGTTGCTCAATGTGCTGGGGAGCGCCCGCTACGAACTGGGGGAATTCGAGCGGGCTACCCGCTGTTTCAAGGAGGCCATTGAGGTGGCTTCCACCTGCGATGCCTGGTTGGCGCTGGCTTTTGCCAACAATTACCTCGGCAGCATCGCCCGTACCCGCGGGGAGTTCTCCCGGGCGGAGACCTTTTTCACCCGTAGTCTGGATTTCTACCAGCGCCTCGAGGACCAATGGGGGATTGCCAGGGTATTCAACAACCTGGGCAGCATGGCGGGGGTGGCCGGGGACTACTCCGGGGCCAAAAAGGCTTTCGAGCGCAGCCTTGCCATCCGCCGCGCTTTGGGAGACCAGGCGGGTGTGGCCGGCTGCCTGCACAATCTCAGCGTTCTGGCTTTCATTGCGGAAGATTATCCCGCGGCCCGGCAGTTACGCCGGGAGTGCCTCGGCATCTGCCGCGAGATTGGTTTTATCTGGGGAATTGCCAGCACGCTCAAGCACCTCGGCGATGTGGAGAAGGCCGAGGGGGATTGGGTGCAGGCCAGGGCGCACTACGTCGAGAGCCTCGCTATCAGCGAGCGCCGCGGCGACCGCCGCAGTACC
>DRKV01000393.1 GCA_011051635.1 Chloroflexota bacterium
AATCACCGGCCCCGCCGCTGGCGCTGGTCAACCCGCGAGTGGTGGAGGCCGCAGACCCCCGGCGTGATTTTGACGGCTGCCTCAGTTTCCCCGGCCTGTACGGAGAGACCGTCCGCCCGCACTACCTGCGGGTGGCTGCCCTGGACGAGTACGGCAACCCCATCGAGCGCGTCTTTCTGGATTTCGACGCCGTTCTGGTGCATCACGAGATTGACCACCTGGACGGCATCCTCTTCATTGACCGCATCGAGCGCCCCGAAGACCTGTACCACATCCGGGAGGACGAGTTTGGCCGCCAGGTGCGCGTCCCGCTCACCACGCCCCTGGATTTCATCCGCTGGGGGATGCCGGTGCCTCCTCGAATGCGCAAGCAACAGGAAGGGACGCCATGAACTATGTCTTCGGACCGGTACCTTCCCGTCGGCTGGGGCAATCTCTGGGGGTGGATACCATCCCCTTGAAGACCTGCAACTGGAACTGCGTCTATTGCCAGTTGGGACGCACGCGCCCGGTGACCAACGCGCGCAAGGCGTATTACCCCGCCGACGACATCCTGGCGGAGGTGCGGCAGGCGCTGGAAAGCCACGCCCCCGGCGAGATAGACTGGGTGACTTTCGTCGGCTCCGGCGAACCCACCCTGCACGAGGACATCGGCTACCTCATTCGGGGCGTCAAGGCGCTCACCGATTTGCCTGTGGCCGTGATTACCAACGGCTCTTTGCTCTACCTGCCGGAGGTGCGGGAGGCGCTGCGCCCCGCGGACGCCGTCATGCCCACCCTGGACGCCGGAAACGCGGCCCTGTACCGCAAAATCAACCGTCCCCATCCCGCCATCACCTTTGAGCGGCTGGTGGATGGGCTGATTGCCTTCCGGGAGATGTACCCCGGCCACCTGTGGGTGGAGGTGATGCTGGTGCGCGGCCTGAACGATACGGAATCCGCCTTGCGGGAGATTGCCGCCCTTTTGAAACGCATCCGCCCCGATGAGGTGCACGTCCTCATGCCCACCCGCCCGCCGGTGGAACCCTGGGTGCAGCCTCCCGATGAGGAGGGGCTGCTGCGCGCCCGTGCCATCCTGGGGGATGTGGCGCGGGTGGTGCCGCCTATCAGCGGGACTTTCGACCTGCGCGGCGACGAGGACATCGTGGAGGCCATCCTGGGTATCATCACCCGCCATCCCATGCGCCATGAGGAACTCGTCCGCACTTTGCGCCACTGGGCCCCGGAGCAGGTGACCGCCGCCCTGAACGAACTGGAACACAGCGGCAGGGCGCAGGTGGTGGAACGCTACGGGGTGCGCTTCTGGAGCGCGTCGCCTGCCTTTTTCCCTGAGGAGGTGTCTGCATGAGCACAGAACGCGTGCGCGATTGGATGACTCCCAATCCGGTCACGGTTTCCAGCAGCAGCACGCTGCCGGAGACCTACTGGCTGATGATGAAGAGCAAGGTACACCGCTTGCCCGTTGTGGAAGGCGGCAAACTGGTGGGTATCGTCACTCTGGAAGACCTGCGGCGCATGGAACCCGTCCGTATGGGCAGCCTGGATTTGATTCATCTCAGCGATATGCTGGCCCGCATGCCCATCTGGAAGGTGATGACCAAAGCGCCGGTGGTCGTCTCACCCGACCTGCCCCTGGTGGAGGCCGCCTCGCTGATGCTGGAGAAGAACATCAGCACCCTGCCCGTCATGGAAGGCGACTCTCTGGTCGGCATACTCACGGACAACGACATTCTTAAAGCATTCGTACAACGAGGTCAACATGGATAAACAAAAAGCCATTCTGGATGCCATCAACGCTGTAGAACACCCTGAAATCGCCATGTCGCTGGTGGACCTGGGCATGGTGCGCGATATCGAATACACCCCTGAGGATGACGGAGTGGTACTCACCCTGGTGGTGCCCTTTTTCGGAATCCCCCAGGCGGTGCGCGATTACATGGTCAACGCCCTGTACCAGGCCATCCAGGCCGCGGGCGGCGAATTGAAGGGCGTCAACCTGGCCCAGATGACTGAGGAAGAACGTCAGGCTTTCTTCCAGAAAGAACATGCCAACTGGAGAGGATGAGCGATGAAGACCTTGAAGACTGGCGTCGCATGGCTGGACAGATTGCTGCCCGAAGGGCTGCCGCTGAACACCTCCACCCTCTTGACCGGGCCGGGAGGCTCCGGCAAGCCCTTGATTGGCGATAATTTCGTGGCCGCCTGGCTGCGGGCGGGAGGCAGCGCGGTTTTCATGTCCCTCCAGTACCCCAGCACCGATTTCATCTCCGAGAGTTTGAAGACCGTGGCCGGCCTGGATTTGCAGGCATACCGGGACAAGGTGGCCTTCATCTCGCTGGACGCTTCGCTGGAGGGGATGGAGGCTCCGCAGGGCAACATCATCAAGGCCAATGTGGTCAAACCCGATGTGTGGGACGCCGCCCTGGAGCAGGCTTGCAGCATGGTTCCCGCGGGCGGCCCCGGCATCATGGTCTTCGGGTCGGCCCTCAACCTGCTGCTCTTCTCTCCCACATACGAGGATGCCATCCTGGAGAAGATGGAAACCGTGCTGCGGGACGACAAACGCTACACCTACGTCTTCTCGGTGAGCACGACGGCCAAGAAAGAAAAAATTGCCCGCATGGAGACCATTGCCGACAACCTGATTACCACCCGCAGCGAGAAAGAGCCGTTCCGCCTGTACATGCGCGTTGTACGCATGAAGGGCGTTCCCTTCCTGGATGAGGAAATACAGGTTCCTATTCCCCCAAAGTCGCTGGCGCACGTCAAAGAAGTCGCCGAACACAGCCGCAAACGAGTCATTCCACAGATTTCCAGACTTTAGAGCCTGTTATGCACTTTGAGGGGCGGGAAAGAGTATTCGGGCAAGGCGCCGGAGCAAGAGGATGACGAAGGCCACAAGATGAAAGCCCCGGAGGACGTCAGCCCGACGCTCGTAATCCCGGATTAGCCGCCTGAAGCGGGTGGTCCAGGCAAAGCTCCGTTCTACTATCCACCGTTTGGGGAGTAGAACAAACCCTTTTTTCGCTTCAGGGAGGCTGACAATCACCAACTCTACTCCGTGCTGTGCCGCCTCCTGCCGAGGATGTTCTCCGGTATACCCCTGGTCGGCAAAGACCGTTCGCACAGAGTCGTTGGTGGCGGCCTGTACTTCTTCCACCAACGTTCCGACTTGGGCACGCTCCTGCTCATTGGCGGCAGTCACATGCAAAGCCAGAAGATAGCCCAGGGTGTCAACGGCCATGTGGACCTTGCTTCCCTTTTTGCGCTTGTAGCCATCGTACCCGGCTCGGCTGCCGCTCTCTGGCGTAGATTGCAAGGTGCGCCCGTCCAAAATAGCCACACTGGGGTCAGCCGCTTTGCCTGCTGCCAGGCGCAACAACGCCCGCAAGTCGTGTATCATGGCCTCAAACACCCCTGCCTTGAGCCACCGGCGGGTCTGTTGATACACGGTGTACCACGGCGGCAAGTCGTGCGGCATCATCCGCCACTGGGACCCCGTTCTTACAATCCACAGCAAGCCGTTGAATACTTCGCGTAAATCATGCTCTCGCTGCGGAGCATCCTCCCGCATCAGGGTCAGGTAGGGCTTCACAAAAGCCCACTCTTCATCGGTAACATCGCTGGGATAGGGTTTTCTGCTCATGATGGCCTCCTCGCATAATTCAGTGGTGTTTGCGAACCCTATCATGGCATTTGAAGATATGATTTTTATATGAGCAACATCAAAAGTGCATAACAGCGTCTAGGGGACACACAGAGGCTGCTTACAGTTAGAGTTGTATAAAAAGATGCACGACACGCTTGACTCGTGTGCTGTTGCTTCCTACAATGAAAACACCCCCATCGCGGGATACAAAAAGCGAGACGCACTTTGCAATCCGTCTGTGGGGAAAAACGTATCCCGTTATTTCTACTTCAGCCCCGTAGCGACGAGACGCGCTGCGTTTTTGCCATCAAGGGGCTGTACAAGGCGACGAGGTTATGGAATATAAAGATTACTATGCAATTCTCGGTGTAGATAAGAATGCCAGCGAAGAGGACATCAAAAAGGCCTATCGCAAACTGGCAATGCAGTATCATCCCGACCGCAACCCGGATGACAAAGCCTCAGAAGAAAAATTCAAAGAAATCAACGAAGCCTACCAGGTACTCAGTGACCCGGAAAAGCGTGCCCGTTACGACCAGTTAGGCAGCGCCTATCACACGTGGCAGAACCGCGGCGGCCCCGGAGACTTCAACTGGTCGCAATGGGCTACCGGTGCCCCCGGGGGCGTGCGCGTCGAAGTGGGCAACCTGGACGACTTGTTCGGCGGCGCAGGCGGCTTCTCGGACTTCTTCCGTACTATCTTCGGGGGAGGCTTGGGAGGCGCGCAAGGCGTTAACATGGAAGATTTGTTCCGTCAGGCAGGAGGCTCCCAGGGCCGCGGGCGGCAGCGCAGCGCGCCCCCCCGCCGCTATGAGCAGCCCGTTACCATCAGCCTGGCGGAGGCATACCAGGGGACGACGCGCTCCTTCGATGTGGATGGCCGCCGTCTGGAAGTGAAAATCCCTGCCGGAGCGCGCACCGGCACGAAAGTGCGCGTCCCCGGCGCCATTCGGGACGCATCCGGACAGACGCACGACCTGTACCTGCGCGTGGAAGTCGCCGATGACCCGCGCTTCAAGCGCAAAGGGCACAACCTGCACACCACCGTGCCGGTAGACCTTTACACGGCTGTGTTGGGCGGAGAAGTGACGGTCCCGACGCCTGCCGGCAGCCTGGTGTTGACCATCCCGCCGGGTACGCAGCCGGGACAAACCTTCCGCCTGCGCGGGCGCGGGATGCCCCACCTGAAAGACCCCTCCCGGCGCGGCGATTTGCTGGCGAAGATTCAGGTGCAATTGCCGCGTAATCTCACCCCGAAGCAGAAAGAACTCTTTCGGCAATTGGCCGAAATGGGGTAGCAGCCGGAAATTTCGGTTACTCTCAAGGAGACTCGCATGACGAAGTCCGTTTTCAAGGTGCTGGCCTTGCTTATCGTTGCAATCGCCCTCAACAGTCTGGCCTGTCAGACGGTGTTGGGAACCAGCCCGCCCGTGGAAAGCCCCGCTGTCGGGCCGGAAGCGACGCCGCCGCACGCGGTACCCGCCCCCTCCGGCCAGCAGGACGCGCTGGTGGCGCTTTACGAGCGCGTCAACCCCGGCGTGGTATCCATTCGCGTGGTGACGGAAGACGGTGGCGGGCAGGGTAGCGGCTTCGTGTACGACGCGCAGGGACACATCGTAACGAACTATCATGTGGTGGAGGGCGCCCAAAAAGTCGAGGTGGATTTCTCTTCCGGGTACAAGACCTTTGCCGAGGTTGTCGGCACCGACCTGGATTCCGACCTGGCCGTGCTCAAGGTGGATGCTCCCTCCTCGGAATTGCACCCTCTCCCTCTGGGCGATTCCGACGCCGTCGAAACCGGCGAGATGGTGGTTGCCATCGGCAATCCCTTCGGGTACAGCGGCACGATGACGGTGGGCATCATCTCCGGCAAGGGGCGCACGCTGGATTCGATGCGCGAGGCGAACAGCGGAGGCTTCTTCACCAGTGGAGAAATTCTGCAAACGGATGCCGCCATCAACCCCGGCAACTCCGGCGGGCCGCTGCTCAACATGCAGGGCGAGGTCATCGGCATCAACCGCGCTATCCGCACCAACTCCTTCGCTTTCGACGGCACCCCCATGAACAGCGGAGTGGGTTTTGCCGTGGCCTCCAACATCGTCAGGCGTGTCATTCCGGCCCTGATTGCGGACGGCAAATTTGATTATCCCTACCTGGGCATCGCCGCCTTGCCGGAAATCACCCTGATGACCCAGGAGGAACTCGGCCTGCCCCAGTATTGGGGCGTGTACATCACCGGCGTAACCCCCGGCAGTCCTGCGTATAAGGCGGGATTGCAGGAAGAAGACATCATCACTGCACTCGACGGAAAGGAGGTGCGAGACTTCAATCAGTTGATTAGTTACCTGTTCAAGTTCAAATCCCCCGGAGATACGGTGCAGGTCACCATCCTGCGCAGCGGTACGGAACGCGACCTGAACCTGACTTTGGGGAAACGACCCTGACGTTAGCACCAAAGGAGTGTCAACCATGCTCACGGAACAAGAGTTCGAGGAATTGCTTGCTTATCAGGCATCGCATCCTGTGTTGAGCGTGTATCTGAACACTGATGCTATTGCGGGAAACGATGAGAGTGCTTTGCCCAGGTTGCGCGCCATGCTGCGCACCGTGGATTTGCCGCAAGATACAGAGACCATCCTGGGATACATGGAACGCGAATACGACGGCAAGGGGCGCAGCGTAGCCTTGTTCTCCTGCGCTCCGGAAGGTTTCTTCCGCGCCTATCCGCTGGCTATCCCTTTGCAAGACCGGGTGCGCGTCCACGACCGCCCGCACGTGAAGCCGTTGGCGAACTTGCTGGACCGCTACGGTTACTACGGGGTTGTCCTGGTGGATAGCCAGCAAGCGCGGGTGTTTACCTTCCACCTGGGCGTGTTGCAAGAGCATCCCGGTTTTACGGGGAAGCCCGTCCACCGCATGAAGCGGGGCGGCGGCTCCCAGTATCCCGATGCGCGCGGCGGCACCCCCGGCAAGACGGACCGCGTCGAGGAGACGATAGAGCAGAATATGAAACGCGCTGCCGACTTCGTGGTTCGTTTTCTCTCCCGAGACAAGGTGCGGCACCTTTTGTTGGCCGGCACGGAGGAAAACCTTGCTCTCTTTCGGCAGTATCTCCCCAAACAGTGGCAAAATCTGATTGTTGGAACTTTCTCGGTGAGCATGAACGCCGGCGTCAGCGAGATACAGGAGCAGGCCCGCCGCCTGGTGGCCGAATATGACCGGCAGGAGGAGACCGTCCTGGTGGAAGATGTGATTACCGCGGCGGCCAAAGGGCGCGAGGGAGCGGTTGGCCTGGATGATGTGCTGGAGGCTGCCCGCGCCGGACGCGTCCTGACCCTGCTGGTCAGTGACGGATACCGCCAGAGCGGGTACGTGTGCCAGAGTTGCGGCTACACCACGACCACGAAAGCGGATGCCTGCCCCTTCTGCGGTGGACAGTTCACCCTCCTGCCCGACGCGGTGGAGTACGCCATCCGCCACGTGATGCAGTCCAACGGCGAAGTGGAAATCGTCCAGGACGTGCCCAAACTGCAAGAAATTGGCGGAGTGGCCGCTTTGCTGCGCTACTGAGATTTCGCCGGAATCAAAAAAACAGCGGACGGTGGTGAGCCGTCCGCTGTTTTTCTTTGAGGAGACTTCGAAAGTCTTCAAGACTTCCGAAGTCTTGTTCGCGTTATGGCAAAGCGGTCTCGAATTGGCGCAGCCAGTCCGCCAGGATGGCTAAATCGGTCCCCGCGGTGTCGGGGTCGTCGTCGAGTTCGCCCCGCACCAGGGCGAGACGCTGCTGCATATCGTCCAGGGTGTCTTGCATATCGGCGTCTGCCAGGGACTGCATGGTCTCCAGGTAGGCGGGTGTCTTGGAGAGATAGACGCGGGCCGTGTCGAGGTCTTCCCCGGCCAGGGCCAGCCGCGCGCCCTGTACGTCCGCCAGGGCGCGCAGGGTGTAGAAGTGGAGTTCGGCGGCATCCACTTCTTCCTGGAGGGCGTCGCGCTCTGTGGTGAGCGTTTCTATCTGTGCCTGCAGCGCATCGGCCTGGGCGTTGGCGGCCTCCAGTTCCGCTTGCAGGGAGGCCACCTGGTCGGCGGCCTTTTGGGCCTCATCCAGCGCCCGGTTGTACTTGTTCGTCAGGGGTTGATAGAGGCTGAAGAAAGCGGTCAGGTAGCCCAGGGCGAAGACGATGAACAGCCCGATGAGCCAGCGGAGGGCCTTCCGCAAGAAGAGGCGCATCTTGCCGGGGGATGGCTCACTCTCTACAGGCGGGGGAGCAGTTTCTTCTTGGGGGATGGCGGTCTCCTCCGGGGGAGCGGGCGCCTCTGCAAGGGAGTCCGGCGGCGGAGTTTCTTCCGGTGGAGTCTCTTCGGGGGTGGTCTCCTCCTGTGGGGGGAGTTCGTCTTCAGGGACGGGGGGAAGGTCTTGAACGGTCATGCGTAATCTCCCGAAATTAAGGGTAAGCGGTCGGCTCCGGCGTCGCTTCAGGGGGCGGGGCGGTATCCTGCTCGCCAGTCAACGGAAGGGTGGCGGTGATTTCTTCGCCAGGCTCCGGCGGATACCCCGTTGTGGCGGAAATCTCCACCGAGGGGGTGAGCACGATTTGCAGACTGGTGGCGGGGGGCAGAGTATTGCCGGGCAAGCCGGCCAGGAGCAGTTGCCAGACGTTTTCAAGGTCGTTGGGAACCAGCGAGGGGGCTTTGTCGAAGTCCTCCAGGGTGAGGTCGAGACGCTCGATGATGGCGTCCAAAGCCTCGGTCTGTTCCCCGAAGGTGAAGGCGCGCAGGTCAAGGAGCAGGGCGCGGGCATCTTCCACTTCGCCCCTGGCCTGCCCGGCGTCGCCCAGTTCCAGGGAGAGCCGCCCGCGGGTCAGCAATTCCATGGCTTTGACCAGTTGTACCTCGCGGTACATGACGGCCAGAGGGGCTTCCTGCGAGGTGAGATAGTCGCCCAGCAGGGTAAGTTCCTCCTGGTTGGCGTTGATGCTCTCTTGCAAGGCGGCGTATTGCGCCTCGAGAGCGTTCAGGGTCTGGGAGAGACCATCGAGTTGCGTTTGCAGATTCTTCAGGTCGGCCTGGGAGGCTTCCTGCTGCTGCGTGAGGCTGTCCAGATTATCTTTGAGAGAGCGTATCCGGGCGTTGAGTTCATCTATGGTTTGCTTGTCGCTATCCCGTTGTTCTTCCA
Organism: Chloroflexota bacterium; assembly: GCA_011051635.1. Lineage (GTDB taxonomy): Bacteria > Chloroflexota > Anaerolineae > Anaerolineales > DRKV01 > DRKV01. Next base: position 8,823 of record DRKV01000393.1, read on the forward strand.
AAGACTGGATGCGCTCCAGGAGGTCCGCGTTCTGCTCGATAAGTTGGGCTGCGAGTTGGTCTTGCTGGTCTTGCAGGTCCTGGATTTGAGCGCTGTGTTCCTGCACGGGCAAGATGAACCGGGTGTACAACCGCGGCAGGCTCCAGACCAGCAGGGCGCCGATGGCAACAATTATCAACAGCAGGACGATAGCGCGTATCAGGGCGAGAAAGGCCCTGCCGAGACGTTGCCCGAAAGAAGGGGCGGAGGGTTTTTGCGTACTCATAGGGGCACTTCCTTATGGGGCGGGGGTTACTGTGGGGGTGAGGGTGGGGGTGAGCGGATTCAGGGTTGGCGTCGGGGTGACGGCCTCGGGAGTTGTCGGTGCCTCTGATGCCCCTTCCTGCCCCTCCGGGGCGAAGAATTCGTCAATCAGGCTGCCCAATTTCTGGAAGAAGGATTGGAAAGCATCCTGTTCCTGGATGAGTTCATCCATTTGTGTTTGCAGGGAAGTGACGGAATCGTCCAGCGCTCCCAGGTCGCTTTCCATGCTGGAAAGCCCCTCTTCCAGGTCGTCCACCGCTCCCCGGAGGGTGTCGGACTGCGTTTCGAGGTCGTCCACACGCCCGCTGAGGGATTCCAGGTTGTCCAGGCGGCTGCGCAGCCCGTCCGCGTCTCGCTGGAGAGCGTCTATACGCTGATTGACCCCCTCCACTTGCCGCGCCACTTGACGGATGTCCTCCGGCCCGGCGTAGCGCAGGCCGCCGTTGATGCCCGCCAGCACGGCCAGGGAGAAGATGATTGCCAGGACAAGCGTCACCAGCGAACTGACGAAGGCCAGCCCCCAGGCCTGGCTTCGGGAAATGCTCCCCTGGGCAGGCGGGGCGGGCTGGGGAGGCGGTTCCTCTGCCGGAGAGAACGGCTCTTCCGGTGTCCCGGATGCCTCATCAGGCTGCGGGGGGGCGGGGATGGGGCCGAGGTCTTCGGTATCTTCCTGTCCCAGGACGGCCTCCTCCAGGCTCTCCAGTTCTTCGGATGCCTCGGCTTCAGCCGGTTCTTCGGGGGCGGCCTCTTCTTCGGGTGCGGCGTCTTCCAGAAGTTCCTCTTCGAGAGATTCCAGGGCGTCGGTCGCCCGCAGGGTGGGGAGCGCTTCTGCGGTCTTCGGTTCTTCCGGTTCCGAGGGCAGTTCCTCGGCGGGCGTCTCCTCTTCGGGTACATCCGGCGGGGAGATGGTCACCAGGGGACGCAGGTCTTCGATAGCCGCGGCGCTGATGCCCCGAATGTCCGCCAGGTCTTCCAGGGTGCGGATGGGACGCGCCTCGATGATGCGCTGCGCCAGCGTGCGCCCGATGTGTGGCAGGGAGACCAGTTGCGTTTTCGTAGCCGTGTTGAGGTCTATCGGTTCAGCGGGTTCTTCCGGCTGAGATGAGAAAACTTCCATCCCTTCCGTTTCTGCCAGCGGCTCTTCGGGCAGTGCTTCCTGAGCATCTTCGGGGGGGATGTCGGCGGGGGGATAATCGTTCATGGCAGGCCTCCTTTGGGAGTGGAAATTGGCCGAACGGGTTTGCCAGGGGGGCTATATCAAACTCTTGTTGTCGGACGAATTAGGGTGGTGGTACGGCATGGGAATGTATTCTACGGAGGGCCGACGCTGGGCGGTTTGGGGGAAAAGATTCATCAACTGGTAAATTTCCTGGGGCAGGTCGGTGCTGATGTTCAGCCCCAGTTCGCGGGCGGCCTCGGCGGTGATGGGGTAATCGTGGGTCCACAGCCCTACCGGCAGCGTTTCCGCCAGTTTGTTGGCGGTTTCCTCCGGCAGGTGCGTGGCGGCCAGGGAGCGCACGGTCTCCTTGACCTGGTTGATGGCCTTGCGGGCCATATCCGCCATGATGAGGGTTTCATCATCTACGTTGTTGGGGTCTTTTTGTTCCACCGCTTTGAGAATGGATGCGGCGGGGAACTGCCCTAACTGGGGGTCTACCGGGCCGAGGACGGCGTTGGGGTCCATGACGATTTCGTCGGCGGTCAGGGCGAGCAGTGTGCCGCCGGACATGGCGTAATGCGGCACGAAGACGGTCACTTTGGCGGGGTGTTTGCTGAGAGCGTAGGCGATTTGCTCGGCGGCCAGCACCAACCCTCCCGGCGTGTGCAGGATGAGGTCAATCGGCACGTTCTCATCGGTCATCTTGATGGCGCGCAGAATCTCCTCGGAATCGTGAATGTCAATGTAGCGGGCTATCGGAAAGCCGAGAAAGGAGAGGGTTTCCTGGCGGTGGATGAGGGCTATCACCCGGCTTTTGCGCTTTGCCTCGAATTTGCGGAACAGACGGACGCGGGCCGCTTCCAGCATTCGCTGCCGCAACAAGGGCTGGAAGGAAGACAGCAACAAAAGCAGCCAAAAGATGTCCATGAAATTCATAGATTGCCTCCTGAAGATGTCTGGAATGGGGTGTGCTTTTCGGTTGTTTACCAGGGCCAGTATTCGTCCGGGTAGACGCGGTGGTAGGCTGGCTCTTTTTCTGTGAAAAGGTGGACGGCGGCCATGCCGAAGAGAAACCCGCCGATGTGCGCCCACCAGGCTACCCCGGCGTTCATGGGCGCGCCCAGGTCGGCCACGCCGGAGAATATCTGCATGGCGAACCAAAAGCCCAGGTAGAGCACCGCGGGGATGTCCACGAAGGTGATGAAGAAGAAAATGGGAACCAGGGTGGTCACTTTGGCGGTGGGGTAGAGAACGAAGTAGCCTCCCAGCACCGCGGCGATGGCTCCGCTCGCTCCTACGACGGGGGTAGTGCTGTGGGGGGCGATAAACACCTGTCCCAATGCGGCGGCAGCCCCTCCCAGCAGGTAAAAGACGAGATAGCGCCCCGGTCCCATCCGGTCTTCCACGTTGTCGCCGAAGATGTACAGGAACCACATATTGCCGATGATGTGGAGCCAGCCGCCGTGCAGGAACATGGAAATCAGGACGCGCAGCCAACTGAAAGGAGAGAGGGGCGAAAATTCTGCGGGGACCAATCCCCAGGTGTTGACGAAGTGGGTCAGTGCCTGGGGGGAGAGTTGCGCCTCAAACAGGAAGATGAGGGTGTTGAGGCCAATCAACCCCCATGTCATTATCGGGAAGCGGTGGGAGCGGATGGTGTCGTGGATGGGGAACATGGGGGAGGAAGTTAGTTAGTTGGGTAGTTGGGGAGTTCGTTGGTTCATTCGTGCCCATTCGTGTCCATTCGTGTCATTCGTGGATATTCGTGGACACAAGCATAGTATACCCAAGATTTGGGGCGAGGGATAGCGCGAAACGCGAGATGGGAGATGGGGGGCAAGACGAAAGACGCCGATTCCGACGGGATGTGCCTTGCACTGAAACCAGCGGGGTCGGCGCCTCTTTACGGAAATCTGTGTCCTGGCGGCGCGAAAGCGCGTCCTCAATCAGGAGGCCGACCCTACTTCCATCCCCGTCAGACGTTCCAGCGCCTTGATGAGGGCGTGGTTGCCCTCGCCTCCCAACCCGGCCTGTTGCAGAGTGCGGTACAGGTTGAACACTTGCGCGGTCATCAGCACAGGGACGCCCCGCCGGTCGGCCTCTTCCAGAACGAGGCGCAGGTCTTTTTGCTGCAAGTCAATCGTGAAACCGGGGCGCCAGTCGCGAGCGATGATTTGCGGCCCGCGGTGACTGAGCATCCAACTTCCCGCCGCACCCCCGCTGACGGCTTGCAAAGTTTTCTCCAGGTCTACCCCGCCGGCCTGGGCAAAGAGCAGGGCTTCGCTCATCGCCAGCGCGTTACCAACCACCAAAATCTGGTTGACCAGTTTGACCATCTGCCCCGCGCCGTGCCCGCCCACGTGGGTGATAGTTTTCCCCATCGCCCGGAAGTACGGCATGGCGCGTTCCACGTTGGGGGCCTCGCCGCCCACCATGATGGAAAGCGTCCCGTTGGCGGCTCCCTCGCTGCCCCCGCTGATGGGAGCATCCAGCATGTGGATGCCTTTTTGCGCCAGTTGAGCGGCTATTTCCTGGGCGGCGGAGGGGCTGATGGTGCTCATATCGATGACGAGCGTACCGGGGCGCGCCCCGTGGACGACGCCGTTCTCCCCCAGGATGACTTCTTCCACATCGGCGGTGTTGCTTACACAGGTGATGACGACCTCGGCGCGGGATGCCAGGTCCGCCGGCGAGACGGCAGGCTGCGCGCCCGCCTCTACCAGCGGGGTCATCTTGCTGGCGGTGCGGTTCCAGACGACGAGCGGAAATCCGGCTTTGAGCAGGTTGCGGCTCATGCCGCTCCCCATAATGCCCAGACCGATGAAACCAATTGTTTCTTGCATGGCAGATTCTCCCGTAGAACGATGGAATGCGTGATGGAGAGCGTGCCGCTACACGGGTTGCTCTCAAACAGAGGACGATTTCATTCTACCAAAGCAACTGTACGGTGGTCGGACGACCTTGATAATTGCATATTCAAGGTGGATGCCCCCCTCCCGCCGTCCCCAAAAGCACCTCTTTGCGTCTCGGCGTCTCCGCGTTTCACAGTTCCCGCGCCAAAAGTGTCAACCTGTTTTTCCTGTGAATCACCCAAAAAGCGCCTGCCTTCAACAACTGTCGCCTGTGCTGCCCCCGCTGGGCGGAGAATCAATGAGCGGCCCTGTGCGGGGCCGCTCATTACAGCGAAAGGAGGAAGGAGGTATGGAGGAAAGATTTGCCCTGTCAATCATCCACCAAGAGTGACTATATGGTACACCTCAACCTTGTGGGGCGGTAGTTCCATTTATCACAATCGGCGCCTTGTCCGTCACACGTGCAATGTGACTTTTTTCACATTCGGGTACGGGACGCAAATCGGCTCCCTGAAGGGATGCTTCAGGCAGCCATAGGAATCGCTTCGCCGGATTCTTCGCTCTCTTTTTGGGAGCGAATGTACTCATCTATGCCTTTGGCAGCCCGACGCCCGGCGGCCACTGCGGTCACAACCAGACTGGGGCCGGTGACGTCATCACCGCCGGCAAAGACGCCGGGGCGGGTGGTGGCGCCGGTTTCGGGGTCGGCCACAATCAGGCCCCACTTGTGGGTCTTCAGGCCCGGGGTGGTCTTCCCGATAATCTCATCCGGCCAGTAGCCCAACGCCAGGACGACGGTATCGGCCTCCAGAATGAAGTTAGAACCCTCGATAGGAATAGGGCGGCGGCGCCCCGATTCGTCCGGCTCGCCCAATTCCATGTGGATGCACTCTACCGCGCCGACGCGCCCGTCTTCTCCGGCAATGAAGCGCACCGGCTGGGTGAGGAACATGTACTTGGCCCCCTCTTCCTTGGCGAGTTTACGGTCTTTGGCTCCGCCGGGCATCTCTTTCTCGGTGCGGCGGTATACGCAGGTCACTTCTTTGGCTCCCAGGCGCAAACTGGAGCGCAAGCAGTCGGAGGCGGTGTCGCCGCCGCCAATCACCACGACCTTGTCCCCGATTTCCGGTTTGCCCTTCAGTTCGGGGGGCAGGATGGCGGGGTCCACGTTGGCGCGGATGAGGTACTCGGTAGCCTTGTAAACGCCGGGCAGGTCTTCGCCCTCTACGTTCATGGGGGCGTCAATCTCAGTCCCAATTCCGACGAAGACGGCCTCGAAGCCCTCGTCGAAAAGGTCGTCAATGGTCTTGTCCTTCCCGATGTAGGTATTGCCCACGAACCTGGCTCCGGCGCGTTCCAGGTCTGCCCAACGCGCAAAAACGACTTCCTTGGGCAGTTTGAAATTGGGAATCCCGTAGGTCAGCAGGCCGCCGGGGGCCGGTTTGGCATCGAAGAGGGTGACATCATAGCCTTTTTGCAGCAATTGCTCGGCGCAGGAGAGTCCCGCCGGGCCGGCTCCGACGATTGCAACCTGATGCCCGTTTTTCTGCGGAGGCACGGGGACTTCCACCCCTTTGACCTCGCGCTCGTAATCGGTGACGAAGGTTTCCAGCATGCCGGTGAGAACGGGTTCCTCTTCTTTGTTGCGGACGCATGACCCCTGACACAACTGCTCGTGCGGACATACCCGGCTGCAAATTTCGGGCATGGAACTGGTCTCCCGATACAAGGCCGCCGCTTCCAGAAACTGGCCTTGCTCAATCAGCCACATCGCTGAAGGGATGTCATTGTGTACCGGGCAGGCGTCCACACAGGGGGCGGGGTCGGGACAATGGATGCAACGGGCTGCTTCAATACGAGCGCGCTCCTCGTCGAAGGCGATAACCACGTCATTGAAATCACAAACCCGCTCTTCGGGGGGGCGGGTATCCAGGTCAAAAAAGGGAATAAGCAGTCGCTCTTTGCGATTGATGGCTAAAAATTCGCTGGGGATTGCTTGCATAATCGGGGCCTCCTCACATCGCTTCCGCAGACAGGGCTGATGATGGCGCACCCATGTTAACGGGAAAGCGGACTTTTGTTTACCCTCGGATGTCACCAATCAAGATGACAATGGTCATATTTGGATTTTACATGAGATTAAGCATCACATCTGGAAAACAGCGTACAATATACCACGGATTGCGGGTATTTTGCGGCTGCAATTTTCGTTGGGGTGCAGGAAGAAATGTGAATAAAGCACCCGAAGAACGCAGATTGCGCTGATGCCCGCTGATTGGCGCAGAAAAGCGCAGGACTTCAACGGCTGCTGCCTCCGCAGGTCGAGTTTCCAGTCGCCGTGACCTGAACCCGCATCACCCGCACTACGCGAGGAGTAAAAATGAAAAAAGTTGTCGGCTGGATAGTTGTGATTGTCCTCCTGGGCGGTGGATTTTGGGCTTTTCGCCGTTATCGGCTCCAGACTCAAGCACAATCCGCTGCTGCGTATCAAACCGAAGCAGCCCGCCGCGGGGCGCTGAAGGCCACTATCGGTGCTACGGGCAGTGTGCGCGCCAACCAGACCGCTGTGCTGGTCTGGCAGACCAGCGGCACAATCGAGAGCGTTGCCGTGGAGGCAGGCGACACGGTGCGCCGCGGCGATGTGCTTGCCCGCCTGGAGCAAACCTCCCTGCCGCAGAACGTCATCCTGGCGCGGGCCGATTTGGTCAACGCCCAAAAAGCCCTGGACGACTTGCTCGAACCCCCCTCGGAACTGGCCCTGGCGCAGGCGCAGAAGGCAATTGCCGACGCCCAAAAAGCCGTGGATGATGCCCAAAAGCGGCTGGACAGCCTCAATTCGCCGGCCCGGCAGGTGGATATTGATGCCGCTCGGGCTACCGTGGTGATGGCGCGGGACAAACTGGATAAGGCGCAGGAGGACTTTGCTCCCTACGAGAAGAAGCCGGAAGACAACCTGCGGCGCGCCTACTTCCAGAGCCGCCTGGCGGATGCTCAACGGGAGTACGAAAACGCCGTGGCGCGGCTCAACAACCTGCTGGGGACAGCCAATGAGGTGGACCTGACCGTAGCCCAGGCTAATCTGGAAACCGCCCAGGCGCAACTGGCCGATGCCCAACAAACCTACCGGGACCTGCTGGCTGGGCCGGACGAAGACGACATCGCCGCCGCCCAGGCCCGTATTGACGCTGCCCAGGCCACGGTCAATCTGGCGCGGCTGACTGCACCCTTCGACGCCACCGTCACGGCGGTGTATCTCAAACCCGGAGACCAGGTTTCCCCCGGCGCGACCGCCTTTCGTCTGGATGACCTCTCCCGTCTGCTGGTGGACGTGGAAATCTCGGAGGTGGATATCAACCGCGTCAAGGTCGGGCAGCCGGTGGTGCTCACTTTCGACGCCGTGCTGGGCAAGGAGTACCACGGCGAAGTGGTGGAAGTCCCCCCGGTGGGGCAGGTTTCGCAGGGCGTGGTCAACTTCACGGTCACGGTGGAGTTGCAGGACGCCGATGAGGAGGTCAAACCGGCCATGACCGCCGCGGTCACCATCGTGGTCAGCGAACTGGATGATGTCCTCCTGGTTCCCAACCGGGCGGTGCGCTTCCGCGAGGGGGAGCGGGTGGTGTACGTCCTCAAGGATGGACAGCCCCAGCCAGTTCCCATCGTGCTGGGGGCCTCTTCGGAGACCTACAGCGAGGTGGTGGGTGGCGATTTGCAGGAGGGCGACCTCATCGTTCTCAACCCTCCCTCCCAGTTCGAACAGCAGGGCGGCCCGCCCTTTGGGAGGTAGGCATGGATGACGAAGTCGTGGTGGCCGAAAATCTGACCAAGGTCTACCGCATGGGGACGGTGGAAGTCCATGCCCTGCGCGGCCTTTCGGTGCGGATTCGCCGCGGGGAGGTGGTTGCCATCATGGGGCCTTCCGGTTCCGGGAAATCCACCCTGATGAACATCCTGGGATGCCTGGACCGCCCCACTTCGGGCGAGTACTACCTGGACGGGGAACGCGTCTCGGAGTTGAGCGACGACCAGTTGGCCGACATCCGCAACCGCAAGGTGGGATTCGTCTTCCAGAGTTTCAACCTCCTGCCGCGGGCCACCGCCCTGGCGAATGTGGAACTGCCCCTGCGTTACGCGGGGATGACGCGGGGCCGCAAGGAGCGCGCCGCCGAAGCCTTGCGCTCCGTGGGGCTGGGGGACCGCCTTCACCACCGTCCCAACGAACTTTCCGGCGGGCAGCAGCAACGGGTGGCGATTGCCCGCGCCCTGGTCAACAACCCCGCCATCATCATGGCCGACGAACCCACCGGCAACCTGGATACCAAATCCGGCGAGGAAGTCATGGAATTGCTTCTCGCCCTGAACCGGGAGCGGGGCACAACCCTCATCATCGTCACCCACGACCCGGAGGTGGCCTCGCAGGCGCAGCGCATCATTCACATTCGGGACGGGGTAGTGGAGAAGACGACATGAAAGTGTGGCAGGCGTTTGTCGAGGCATTGCAAAGTCTGACGGCCAACAAGATGCGCTCCGGGCTGACCATCCTGGGTATCGTCATCGGGGTGGCGGCGGTGATTGCGATGATTTCCATCGGGCGCGGGGCGCAAAACTCCATCACCGGCTCCATCGAGGGCATCGGCACCAATCTGCTGTTCATCTTCCGCGGCGGGGACGAAAGCGTGCGCAACCCCAAACATCTCACCCTGGAGGACTCCCAGGCGCTGGCCGACCCCTTCGCGGCCCCCTCCGTGGCGGGGGTGGCTCCTCTTTTGCAGGGCAACGGGGAGGTCTCTTACGGCAGAGAGAGCGCGATTACTTCCCTGGTGGGCGTCACCCCGGAGTACGAATCCGTGCGGAACGTCCATCTTACGGAGGGGGAGTTCATCAACCAGGAACACATGCTGGGGCGCGCTTCGGTTGCCCTCCTGGGGCCGGAAACCGCTGATGCCCTTTTCGGGCGGCACGAGGGAGTGACGGGGGAGACCATCCGCATCGAGGGGCAGCCCTTTCGGGTGATTGGTGTGTTGGCCGCCCAGGGCGGCTCGGCTTTCGGCAGCCAGGATGACCGCGTCCTGGTTCCGCTCACCACGGCGCAAACCCGCCTGATGCGCCGCGGCGGTCTCAACCGCGTGGATGTCATCATCGTCCAGGCCGTCAGCGCGGAGGCCGTGCCTCTGGCCGCTGATGAGGTCTCCCAGATTTTGCGCACCCGTCACCGCACGGCTATCGGGGCGGACGACTTCACCGTGCTCACCCAGCAGGATTTTCTCGATACCGCCAAAGTGATTACCGGTGTGCTGACCATCTTTCTGGGCGGCATCGCGGCCATCTCCTTGCTGGTGGGGGGCATCGGGATTATGAACATCATGCTGGTCTCTGTTACCGAACGGACGCGGGAAATCGGCCTGCGCAAGGCGCTGGGGGCGCGCAAAAGCGATATTCTCATCCAGTTTTTGACCGAATCTTCGGTGTTGAGTCTCGTGGGCGGGGTGATTGGCATCCTGCTGGGTTGGGGGATTGCTACCGTGGTGGGGCGTATCGCGGCGGCCAACGATGCTCCCATTGACCCCAGCATCGGCCTGGATGTGATTCTGATTGCCACCCTGTTTTCCACCGCCGTAGGGTTGTTCTTCGGTCTCTATCCTGCCAATCGGGCCGCCAATCTGGAGCCGGTGGAGGCGCTGCGTTACGAGTGAGAGGACGAAAGTTTGCAAGGACGAAAGTTTGAAAGTGGGAAAGTTGGCAAGTGCGAAAGCCCGAAAGTATGAAAGTTGGCAGGTACGAGAGGAGGTCTCTTCAGCGTAAATCAGCGTCATCTGCGCTCGTCACACGGGATTTGTCAGTCAACCGGCCCAGATACGCCAGTTCCGGGGCGAAGATTTCTCGCAGGGGGTGGAGGCTCTCTGAAGGGCGCAGGCAACTGGCCGGTTCTTCCAAGAGAAGACGGGTTTCGTCCAGGGTGAGGCGTCCCTCCTCGTCCAAATCCAGAGGGTGCAGGATGCAGTAGAAAGGCTTGAAGTGCCAGGGATGCAGGCCGAGAGCCTCCCCCGCCACCTGGAGGGCGCATTTGTAATCGGGACGCAGGAAGATGCAGGCCGTGCCGCCGTAGTGGGCGGGAGCCTCAACGACGCGGGTGTGAATCACCTCACCGCTGGGGACGAAGGGGTCAGGCTCGCGCTCTGGGGTGAACCAGGCGCGGAAGTCGCGTGCCTCCGGCGGCAGGTAGGGGAGGATGTCTGCGGCGTGTGCCAGGATGCCGGCGGCCTTGTCAGTCTCCACCCAGACCCCGTGCAGGCAGCAGGCGGCGTGGCATTCATCCAGCGTGCAGCGGCGCAGGGCTTCGGATTGCAGCAGGCGGGGGGCGGTTTCCATGCCGCGGATTGTAACACGCCAAATCGGCGCAATCCGCCTTGCCTCTCGGCAGTTTTGCGTTTCATGGTTCTTGTGCCGGCGGCGGGGTAAGACTTCCGAGTTTTCCAAAAACTCGGAAGTCTGGTTCAGAACCATCCCGAAAACGCCGGGCAGAAAGAATTTGCTACACAGTTTTGTTGACGGAGGTTCCCCATGAAAATCGCAGTAGGCGCAGACGAACGTTTGCCCGTCGTGGAGACGGTGCTCCGAACCTTGCAGGAGCGCGGCCATGAAGTCACCTGGTACGGGCCTCCCCCCGGAAAAACCGACCCCTGGCCGCAGGTTGCCCGGCAGGTGGCCGAGGACGTTGCCGCAGGGCGCGCAGCGGAAGGGATTCTCTTCTGCTGGACGGGAACCGGCGTAAGCATCGCTGCCAACAAGGTGCCCGGTATTCGGGCTGCCCTGTGTCACGATGCCGAGACAGCCCGCGGGGCGCGCCTGTGGAACGATGCCAACGTGCTGTGTCTCTCCATGCGCCTGACCACGGACGCGGTGGCAAAGGAGATTTTGCAAGCCTGGTTCGGCACGGAATATCAGCCCAACCCCACCGACGATGCCTGCCTGGACATCTTGGCGCGCCTGGAGGCTGCAAGGACAAAACGCGAAGACGATTAAGCCCGCTTCCCATCGCCATTTTGGGGTACAATGAACCCGCCTGTGAATTAGACACCCGTCTACTTCCCCACTTGCAACTTTCGCACTTGCACACTTGCAACTTTCATACTTCCCCACTTTCGTACTTTCATACTTTCACCTTTCAAGGAGCATTCCATGAGTACCTGGAAAATCATCATCACCGATGGGTTGAGCAAGAAGGCGCTCCCCATTTTAGAAAAGGTTGCCCAAGTGGACGACCGCGGCGGCATCGGTGCCGAGGAACTGGCGCAAGTGATTGGCGAATACGATGCGGCCATTGTGCGCGGGCGCACCAAAATGCGCGCCAACATCCTGGAAGCCGCCGGTAAACTCAAGGTGATTGGCCGCGCCGGCGTGGGTGTGGACAACATTGACCTCTCTGCTGCGCAGCAAAAGGGCATCACCGTGGTCAACGCGCCCACGGCCTCTACCCTGGCTGTTGCCGAACTGACCATCGGGATGATGTTCGCCGTAG
>DRKV01000394.1 GCA_011051635.1 Chloroflexota bacterium
AAGGGCAGTTGAAGTTGAAGGACGGCGGTCAGAGCCTCGGGAAGACCACCTTCCACGACCCCTGTTACCTGGGGCGGCACAACGACATCGTGGAGGCTCCGCGTTTCGTCCTGGAAAAGAGCGGTGCGGCCCTGAGCGAAATGCCGCACCATGGCAAACAATCCTTCTGCTGCGGGGCTGGCGGCGCTCAGATGTGGAAGGAAGAGGAGGAAGGCACGGCACGCGTCAATATCACCCGTTTCAAGGAGGCGCAGGACATTGGTGCAGCAACCATGGCTGTAGGGTGTCCTTTCTGCCTGACGATGATGACCGACGCCTCCAAAGAAGTCGGCAGCGAGATGCAGGTGTTGGATATCGCCGAAATCGTCGCCGAGGCGTTGGAGTAACCTGCATTCTCGCGTGGCGCGCAAGCGACGCCAATCGCGGTAGTCGAAGCAGGCCTCGTGCCGAAGATGATTCAAGATTTGTCACGGGAATTCCCTGAAAAACTTTCGTTTCCTCTTGCCTTTCGTCTCCTTTGGGGTATAATACAAGTTCTGCAAAAGGGTTTTTTGTAGGGCACAAATCTATGATTCTCAGGCAGGTATCTTTTCCAAGGTTCTGGTCGTTTGAAAACAACCAGAACCTTGCGTTGTGTCTGTAACCAGCCTGTACTGCATTGCCCTTGACCCGGAGCGGAAATTCCGGCGTCATCTGAAATTTCAGGAGAGGTCTATTTATGGCAAGCCTGCCGCCCAAAAGTTACGCGCGTATCCCCGTTCACCTGGACATCCCCGAACTGATTGATGTGCAATTGCGCTCTTTCAAGAGACTCAAGAAAGAGGGTATTTCTGACCTGTTCAATGAAATCTCTCCAATCGAGTCTTACACCAAAGGGATGAGACTGTATTTCCCCAGCGAAACTCCTGAGGCCAAAGAATGGGAACTGACCTATTGGTTTGAAGACCCGCCCCACAGCGTCGAAGAATGTGTCGAGCGGGATTTGACTTACGCCAGCCCGCTGCACGTCACCGTCTTGCTGGCCGGCCCCGACATCCCGGAGCCTATCAAGCAGGACATCTTTCTCGGGGACTTCCCCGAAATGACCGAAAAGGGCACCTTCATCATCAACGGTACGGAGCGGGTGGTCGTCTCCCAGTTGATTCGCTCTCCCGGCGTCTATTTCGAGGCCCCTGTAGACCGCGCCACGGGGCGCCGTCTCTCCACCGCCAAACTCATCCCCGACCGCGGCGCATGGATGGAGTTCGAGACCCGCAAGAGCGATTACCTCATCCTCAAGTACAACCGCCGCCGCACGGTTCCCATAACCATTTTCCTGCGGGCGCTGGCTGCCATTGACGACGGTCTGGGCGATTCGCCCATCAAAGAGGGCACGGACGCGGAAATCCTGAGCCTCTTCTCGGATGTGGATACCAACCCCGACCGCATGTTCATTGCTGCCACCCTGAAGCAGGAGCCGGAGTGGGAGGCCGAGAGCGAGTACAGCATCGCCGAGCAGGCATTGATTGAGTTCTTCCGCCGCATGCGCCCCGGCGACCCCGCCACCCTGGAGAATGCCCGCGAATTCCTCGAAGAGCAACTCTTCGACCGCCGCCGCTACGACCTGGAGCGGGTGGGACGCTACAAACTCAACCAGAAACTGGAGTTGGGCGAGCACGTCCCGTTGCAGCACCGCACGGTCAGCGCCTGGGATGTGGTGGCTGTTGTGCGCCGCCTGATTGCCATCAACAACGGGGACGAAGAACCGGATGACATTGACCATTTGGGCAATCGCCGCGTCAAGACGGTTGGCGAGTTGATTCAAAACAAACTGCGGGTTGGTCTGCGCCGCATGGAGCGGGTCGTCAAAGAGCGCATGTCCATTCGCGGCCAGGACCAGGTTACGCCCATTTCCCTGATAAACATCCGCCCGGTGGTGGCCTCCCTGCGGGAATTCTTCGGCTCCAGCCAACTTTCCCAGTTCATGGACCAGACCAACCCTCTGGCGGAACTGCGCCACAAGCGCACGCTTTCGGCGCTGGGGCCGGGCGGTTTGCGCCGCGAGCGCGCCGGTTTCGATGTGCGTGACGTGCATCACTCCCACTACGGGCGCATCTGCCCTATTGAAACTCCTGAAGGTCCCAACATCGGCCTGATTGGCCGTCTGGCGACCTATGCCAGGGTCAACGAATACGGCTTCATCGAGACCCCCTACCGCAAGGTGGTCAAGGAATTGCCTGCCAATTCTCCCGCCCTGGTGGGGCGCGCCCTGCGGGAGACGGTCACCGACCCCGAGAGCGGGGAAGTCATCGCCGAGAAAGGCACACGGGTGGACGAGGCCCTCGCCGGGCGCATCGCCGCCCTGGGAGAGCAGGTCATCAAGATTGTGCCCTACGCCTCCGACGAGACGACCTACCTCTCTGCCGACAGGGAAGACCGCTATGTCATCGCGCAGGCGAATACGCCCCTGAATGAGCACAGCGAATTTGTTCACAGCCGCATTTCCTCCCGCCATAACGGCGCATTTGCCTTCGCCCCGCCGGAAGGGCTGGATTACATGGACGTCGGCCCCAACCAGATTGTGGGCATCAGTGCGGCCCTCATTCCCTTCCTCTCTCACGACGACGCCAACCGCGCCCTGATGGGTTCCAACATGCAGGCGCAGGCCGTTCCCCTGCTGAATCCCGAAGCGCCGCAGGTTTCCACCGGGATGGAATATCACGCTGCCAAAGACTCCGGCCAGATTATCATGGCGGAGGACGAGGGGGTCGTTCTCTCGGTGACCGGGCGGCAAATTCGCGTCCGCTATGACAACGGTGAGGAGAAAGAGTACCTCCTGCGCAAGTACCAGCGCTCCAACCAGAGTACTTGCATAGACCAGCGCCCCGCCGTGACCAAAGGACAGCGGGTACACAAAGGCGATGTGATTGCCGATTCCTCCTCCACGGACAGTGGACAATTGGCCCTGGGGCAAAACGTGGTGATGACCTTCCTCTCCTGGGAAGGCTCCAACTTCGAGGACGCCATCATCATCTCCGAGCGTCTCGTGCAGGAGGACTACTACACTTCCATTCATATCGAAAAGCACGAGGTAGAGGCCCGCGATACCCGCCTGGGGCTGGAAGAAATCACCCGCGATATTCCCAACGTGGGCGACGACGCCATCAAAGACCTGGACGAATACGGCATCATCCGCGTCGGGGCGGAGGTCGGGCCTGGTGACATCCTGGTTGGGAAAATCTCCCCTAAAGGTGAGAAGGAACTGACCCCCGAAGAGCGCCTCCTGCGGGCCATCTTTGGCGAGAAATCCCGTGATGTGCGGGATACCTCCCTGCGGATGCCCCACGGAGAGCGCGGCAAAGTGGTGGATGTCAAGGTCTTCTCCCGCGAGGATAACGCCGACCTCTCTGCCGGGGTGGACAAGATGGTGCGCGTTTCCGTGGCGCAGCGCCGCAAAATCACCGCCGGCGACAAGATGGCCGGACGCCACGGCAACAAGGGCGTCATCTCCCGCGTCGTTCCGGTGGAAGATATGCCCTTCCTCCCCGACGGCACGCCCGTGGACATCATCCTCAACCCCACCGGCGTGCCGGGCCGGATGAACCTGGGCCAGGTGCTGGAAGCGCATTTGGGGTGGGCTTCCAAACGTCTGGGCTTCCGCGCCGTTGTGCCGGTCTTCGATGACGCTACCGAAGAGGAAATCGAGGCCGAACTGGCCCGGGCCTGGATGATGGATGAGGCCTGGAAAGAAATCGGGGCGCGCGCCTGGGAGTGGTTGAACCAGCAGGAATACGACCCGGAGATGATAGAGGACGACGATGAGGTGCGCCGCATCTATCTTGAGCAATGGCTCGACCCCGAAAAGTACGATTTTTACCGCATCGCGACCGATAATATTTACGCTCGCCGCTCTGTCGTCCGCGAATGGCTGCGCGAGAAAGGCTACCAGCCGGAAAATATGCTGGCCTTTGAAGACGAAGTTGTGCCCCCTGCTGAACGGGAAGACCGCGATGCCGAGGTCGTCAAGGCTTGTCTGCGGTTGTGGATGGAAACCCAGGGCGTGGACGCCTCTTCCATCTCTGACGAAGACTTGCGCGACCGCGCCGCCCGCGTGATGCTGGAGACGGGACAGCCGGTTCCCACCCTCGGCCTGGAGGTGTTGCGCGACGGCAAAACCGGCGAGCCGTACGACCGTCCCGTCATGGTGGGCGTGATGACGATGCTCAAACTGCACCACCTGGTTGAGGACAAGGTACACGCCCGTTCTACGGGGCCGTACAGCCTGGTTTCTCAGCAGCCCCTGGGTGGTAAAGCCCAGTTTGGCGGCCAGCGCTTCGGTGAGATGGAAGTCTGGGCGCTGGAAGCCTACGGGGCGGCGTACACTCTCCAGGAGATGCTCACCATCAAGTCGGATGATGTGGCCGGGCGTGTCAAGGCTTATGAGGCCATCGTCAAGGGCGAGCCTATCGAAGAACCGAGCATCCCTGCTTCCTTCCAGGTTTTGGTGAAAGAATTGCAGAGTTTGGGGCTGGCTGTGGAAGCCATCACCGCCTCCGGCAATGTCATCCGCTTCGGCAAGGAAGAGACGCGTTCCCGCCCGCCGAAGGTGTCCACCGCCTTGTTGGGGCTGGGAGATGATTTGTAACCCGCCACGGCAGGACAACTGCAAGCAGTTGTTCCGCATGTTTCGTTTTCGTCTTCCTTGACGCGGCATTTTCCGCATGGTAAAATGCTCTTTCGTTGTCAAAGAGTGACAAAATAGATGCAACGCGCCCGCAGAACCAACGTCGTTGCTTACGTGACTATGGCGAGGCCATCAATCCATCTTTGATGGCCTCGCTTAATGGAAAGTGAAAGACGTTTTCTGGCGTCTCTAAGCAGAATCAGAGCCAACCGTTCCCTATTTTTTTGTCTGGAGGCAGACGTGCCCACGATTAATCAATTAGTGCGTAAAGGTCGCAAACCCAAGAAGACCAAAAGCAAGGCCCCCGCGCTGCAATACACCTTCAATTCGATGAAGCAGCGCCGCATTCGCCAACCCAAGGGCGCCCCGCAGAAACGCGGCGTGTGCACGGTTGTGCGTACTATGACCCCCAAGAAGCCCAATTCCGCCTTGCGGAAGATTGCCCGTGTGCGCCTCACCAACGGTATCGAGGTCACAGCCTACATTCCGGGCGAAGGCCATAACTTGCAGGAGCACTCCGTAGTGATGGTACGCGGTGGTCGTGTGAAAGACCTCCCCGGTGTGCGTTATCATATCGTACGCGGCACCCTCGATACGGGCGGCGTCAACGACCGCAAGCAGGCCCGTTCCAAGTATGGGGCTAAACGTCCCAAGAAAAAATGATACCCTCGCCGCATTCCCCCACAGGGGGAACGGCGAATTTTTTGTGTAATCCCACGAATACAGGATGGTTTGATTATGGCTCGACGTTATCGCCCTGAGAAACGGCAGGTTTCCCCCGACCCGCGCTACGGCAGCGTACAGGTGCAGTCTTTCATCAACCGCGTGATGAAGGATGGCAAGAAAAGCACCGCCACCCGCATCGTCTACGATGCTTTTGACCTGATTGCCGAGCGCACCAAGAAGAACCCCCTCGAGGTCTTTGAACAGGCCATCAAGAACGTCTCCCCCGTTATGGAAGTACGCCCTCGCCGCGTGGGTGGCGCTACTTACCAGATTCCGATGGAAGTGCCGCGTCACCGCCAGTTTGCCCTGGCGACCCGCTGGATTTTGGGCGCGGTGCGTTCCCGCGGCGGCAAAAGTTTCGCTGAGAAACTGGCCGGCGAACTGATGGATGCCGCCAACAAGACCGGCAGCGCCATCCGCAAACGCGAAGAGACCCACAAGATGGCCGAGGCCAACCGCGCTTTCTCTCATTATCGTCGCTAATCGCGGCCTATTGGTCAGGTGTTGAATGGAACGACAGTATCCCCTTGAACGGTATCGCAACATAGGCGTCATCGCCCATATCGATGCCGGGAAAACCACCACCACGGAACGCATCCTGTTCTACACAGGCAAGACGCACCGTATCGGCTCCGTTGACGACGGCACCACGGTGACCGACTGGATGGAACAGGAACGCGAGCGTGGCATCACCATCGTCTCTGCGGCGGTGACAGCCGAGTGGCGCGGCTATCAAATCAACA
>DRKV01000395.1 GCA_011051635.1 Chloroflexota bacterium
CGATGCCAGGGTCGCCGCCAACGAGCGTTGTGGTGCCCTGCAATAACCCTCCGGGGAGCAAGCGGTCGTCAAACCCTGGAATGCCCAGAGGCACGCGCTGTTGGCTGACGTCGTAGTGCCGGGGAGTTTCGGGGGTGCGGAAGCGCGGATAGACTCGGAGGCCCTCCTCCGTGATTTCCAGGGAGTGTTCTCCGGCGTCGTAGTTGCTGCCGCGCAATTTGACCACCCGCAGGCTGCGCAAATCACGCAGGTCAATCGGCTGGTTGTCGAGGGAGATGATACCGTCCACGATGGTGCTCTCGATAGTGGTACTCAGTTCGGCGCGTTGGTATTCTCCCACCAGCAGCGTGGTGCATGGCATGGAGGTCAGCATGGAGGCCAACCGGAAGATGGCGCGGCGGGTGGCCGCATGATGCTCACTCAAATCCAGCAGGGAACGGAAACTATCCACCACCAGCAAACGCGGCTGGTAGCGGATGACAAGTTCCTCGATGCGCCGAATGGCCGAGTCGCCATTTTTTTCCAGAAGATGGCTGCCCAGTTCCTCGAACTGGATGGCGGAGCCGATTTTGTCGATGTCGAAGAAGCGATATTGTTGAATGTACTGCAAAAGGCGGGGCTGAGGCTCCGAGACAGTAGAGATGAACAGCGCAGGCATCTCCGCGCCGGCGTTATGGAAAAGAATCTGATTTGCCAGCGTGGTCTTCCCTGTGCCTGGTGCGCCGCTGATGAGTATTGTGCTGTTCATCGGCAGCCCGCCGTGTAAAATGGCATCCAACCCTGGCACGTGCGTGGGGAGACGTGCAATCATGGGGTTTCTCCTGGCCTGGATAACAGGCGTTGCAGAATGTCCGAGAAGAGAGAGGCATCGAACGGTTTGAGAAGGAAAGCATCGGCTCCGGCCAACAGGGCACGTTCTTCTGCGTTCAGCCAGGTGAAGACCAGGGTAGGAATCTCTCGCGTGGATGGGTCGCCTTTGAGCGCCCGGCACACTTGCAGGCCGTCTTGCCCGGGAAGCAGGATTTCCAGAATGATGAGATGAGGGTTGAGGGAGCGAGCAGCCTCTATCACGGTTGGTCCATCATCCACAAAATGCAGGTGGAATCTCGGTGCAAGGAAGTGGTTTAGCGTACGCCGCATGAAGGGGTCGCGTTCACCAATGAGCAATGTGGACGATGGCATGAATTTTTCTTTCCGGTGGGGGGGCAGTTGGTGAGGTAATTGTACTCTATTTTGACGGCATTTGATACAATGGGGCGGTTTACGGGTGCAGGCAAATGTCGTAGAAGACGGCAGTTGAAACTGCACCGACATCTGCAAAGCCGCCCTTCGGCGGCTGGAATCCAACCTGCGCAGGCAGGTTTCGCAAGTGTTGCTGCGACTTCCAGTCGCCGGCGCCGAAACGCATCTACAGGATTTGCTTGCACCCGCGGTTTACTGGCAAACGGGAAGGCTGTGTTGCCCAGTTTCCCTCAGAAGGCTCTCTCCCTGAACTTATGAAACGTATCCTCAGCATCAGCGACACAATTTCGGATGTGGTGTACAGCCCCAAAGCACGTACCCGTTTTGCGGACGCTGACCTGGTTATCAGTTGCGGCGATTTACCCTACTACTACGTGGAGTACGTGGTCAGTATGCTTGATACCCCCGTCTTCTTCGTGCGCGGCAACCATGCCAAGTTGGTCGAATATGGGAATGCGGGAGAGCGTACCCATCCGCACGGGGCAATCAACCTGCACCGCCGGGTGGTACGGCGTGACGGCCTTATTCTGGCCGGGGTGGAGGGGTCGGTGCGCTACAGCCGGGGGCCGTTTCAGTACACCCAGCAGCAGATGTGGATGCACGTCTTTCACCTCGTGCCCTCCCTGCTGGCGAACCGTTTGCTGTGCGGGCGCTTTTTGGATATCTTCGTCACCCACGCGCCCCCCTGGGGGATTCACGATATGCCCGACTGGCCGCACCAGGGTATTCGCGCTTTCCGCTGGCTGCTGGAGGTTTTCAAACCCGCCTACCATTTTCACGGGCACATCCACCTCTACGGACCGGAGCCGCGTTACCGCAGCCGCTTCGAGGAAACGACGGTCATCAATACCTACGGTTACCGCTACCTGACGCTGGATGATTTGCCCTGAGGGGCGTTAGCGGCAAATCAGGGTGGGAATTTCCGTCCCCCGCAGCACGTCCTCCAGCACGCTGCCCTTCAGCAGTTCCCGCAAGGGCGGGCGGTTGTAACTCCCGATGAGAATCAAGTCACATTCCTGGCGGGCGGCGGTTTCCAGGATGGCGGGGGCGGGGGAGCCGTGCTCGACGATGTAGGTCGCCGTGAGGTTGAGATGCTCCAGGTAATCGCGGGCCATGGCCTGAGGATTGCCCTTGACTTTGGAATTCATCACGGTCAGGACGGTCAGGCGCGTCCCCCACTTGGCTGCCAGGTAAGCCGCCACGTAGAGCGCCTCGCGGGCTCGGGGCGTGTGGTCGAAAGCCAGGAGGGCGTGCTCCATGGGGGTAGCCCGTTGGGGAACGGCGAGGACGGGGCGCGGACAGCGCCGAATCAGGGTGCGGAAGCCGGAGCGCCAGCGCTGCCAAAAGCGCGGCCCGGGGACGTAGTTCAATTTCATCACCACCAGGTCGGCCCAGCGGGCGCGGGAACACACCACCCGCGCCGTCTTGCCGCTCACCACGGTCAATTCGCCTTGTGCGCCTGCATCGGCGCAATACTGGGCGAAAGCATTTTGGAGCATCTGGGGGCGCAGAAGGCGGGCGGTTTGCTCATCGGGTGTGACGTGCAGGCCGCGGAGGATGCTCCCATCGTGGCGGGCAAAGACGAGCGCCTGCCTGACCGCCTGCCAGCCGGCATCATCGCCTTTGACGGGAACCAGAATCGCATCGAAGAGCCGCTTCTCGTTGCTCTTGGCGCGCCGCCACTCGCCGGGGGGCGGACCGCTCTCGATGGGGTCGGGCAGCATCAGGTCGTAGAGTCTCTCGGCGGCGCGCTGGAGGCTGTACCGCAGGCGGTGGGTAAAGCGGGCCTGCAAATCGCTGGCGGCCTCTTCGGGGGTGACGTGCCACCCCAAACGCCGGCGGATTTCCTCCTGGTGTTCCACCAGCCACAAATACAGGTCGGTTTCGGTGCGTCCCGGGAAATTGCGTAGCAGCCCGCGGCGGCGGATGACCTTCACAACCGGCATGTAAACGTTGTCGTACCACGAGGCCAGCGCCTGTTCGATGGAAATCTCCCGCTTCTTCTCCAGTCCCAAAAAGTAGCGGTGGACGCGGATGTACTCCTCCAGTAACTCGTATTTGCCCGGTTCAGTCACCA
>DRKV01000396.1 GCA_011051635.1 Chloroflexota bacterium
CCTTCCTCATGCCTTCTCCCCAAGAAACCGAAGCCCTCCACACCTCCGGCGTATACGCCAAACGTAACCTGACCATCGTGCGCGGCAAAGGCGCTCTCGTCTGGGACGACCGGGGCCGCGAATACGTGGACTGTGCCGCCGGGCACGGAGTCGCCAGCCTGGGACACAGCCATCCCAAAGTGGTACAGGCCATCCGCGAGCAGGCCGAAAAAATCATCACCTGCCCGGAGATGTTCTACAACCCCGTCCGCGCCGCCCTGCTGGAAAAACTGACCGCACTCGCTCCCGCCGGCATGGAGCGCGTCTTCCTGTCCAACTCCGGCACGGAGGCGGTGGAGGCGGCCTTCAAGTTCGCCCGCTACAGCACGGGACGGACGGAAATCATCGCCGCCATGCGCGGCTTCCACGGGCGGACGATGGGTGCCCTCTCGGCGACGTGGAACAAGAAGTACCGCCAGCCTTTCCAGCCGCTGGTCCCCGAAATCCGCCACGTGCCCTACAACAAACCGGAACGCCTGGCAGCCGCGGTGAGCGAGAAGACCGCCGCCGTGATTCTGGAGGTGGTGCAGGGCGAGGGCGGGGTCAACCCCGGCACGGCGGAGTTTTTGCGCGGGGCGCAGGAGATTTGCCGCCAACGCGGGGCGCTGCTCATCATAGACGAGGTGCAAACCGGCTTCGGGCGCACGGGGCGCATGTTCGCCCTGGAACACCACGACCTGCAGCCCGACATCCTGTGCGTGGCAAAGGCGTTGGGCGGCGGCGTGCCCATCGGAGCGACGCTGCTGGGCGAGCGCGTCCGGGAACTGCACCCCGGCCTGCACGGCTCGACCTTCGGCGGCAACCCGCTCTCCGCGGCCGCGGCGGTCGCCGCCCTGGACGCGCTGGTAGAAGAGAACCTGCCCCAACGCGCCGCCGAGACGGGCGCGTATTTGATGGAAGCCTTGCGCCGGATTGAATCCCCTCTGATTCGCGAAGTGCGCGGCCTGGGGCTGATGATTGGGGTTGAACTGAAGCAGAAAGTCGCCCCCTACCTGACGGCGTTACAAGAGCGCGGCGTGCTGGCCCTCAACGCCGGGATGAACGTCATCCGCCTGCTGCCGCCGCTGGTACTGACCCAAGAGCAGGCCGACCGGGTGGTGAAAGCGGTAGAAGAAGTGATGAAGGGCGAAGGATGAATGACGAATTTCGCATTCTGCCTTCTGCATTCATCATTCTGCATTTACATCAGCCATTCGATGGCAATCCGCCCTGCCAGCGCCTTGAACTCCGGGTCGCCGGTGAGCAGTGTTGCCCCCAATTCCTCGGCCAGGGCGGCGGCGAAGGCGTCGGCGTAGGAGATGGGGTACATGGCCTTGAAATGCGCTGCGCCCAAGACGCGTTTTCGAGTTGCCTCAGCGATGTGAATGGGCAGGCTGTCCACCAAAGAAAGCACTTGGCGCGTCATCTCTTCACCCTGACGGCGTTCCGTGATGTAGAGTATCTCCCCCAGGTTGACCAAACTCATGCTGATTTCTATCTCACCTCGCGCGGCAGCCTCGAGCAACTCCCGGACTCGCGCTACGCCAGGCTCATTTCGGAAGTACACCATCAGGGCAAACGTATCGAGTACCAGACGCTCCATATCACTGGCCTCCAAAACGCCGAATTTTCGCCTCTTCACGCTCATACTCGCGTCGGCGCTCTTCCAGGAGTTCCTCGGTCAGCGGCTTACCGCTCCCATTTTGTAAGATACCTTGAGCCGCCTCAATCGGGTCTTCGGGAAGCGGCACGAGGGCGATGGTGCCGCCGTACTCTATAAACGCGACCTTCGTGCCGGGCCGCATCCCGTAGCGCTCGCGAATCTTCTTGGGGATGACGACCCATCCTTTTTTGGATACGGTAACGGTATTCATACCCACTCCTTTCGAAATCGTTATACTTTCTGCTCAAAAGTATAACACAGCCCGTAAACAACCTCAATGGCTCAAGATTTCACTACCCTGATTGAACTCGTCCGCCGGTACAGCCCCTCCGGGCAGGAGCAGGCGGCGGTGGATTACCTCCTCGGTCGCATGGCCGAACTCGGTTTCACGCGCACCTATCGGGATGAGGTCGGCAACGCGGTGGGCGTGATGGGCAAGGGGCCGCGGCAAATCGTCCTCCTGGGACACATTGATACCGTGCCGGGGGAGATTCCCGTTTCCCTCACCTCCCTCACCCCCTCCCCCCGGCCCCCCTCCCCCTCTCCCAATGGGAGAGGGGGAGGGGGGCCGGGGGGAGGGGGTGAGGGAGGTGAGGGAATCCTCCACGGGCGCGGCAGCGTGGACGCCAAGGGGTCGCTGGCCGCCTTCGTGGATGCGGTAGCCGCGGTCGGCGCGGTGGAGGGCTGGCAGTTGGTGGTCATCGGCGCGGTGGACGAGGAGCGCAACTCCACGGGGGCGCGGCATCTGGCGGCAAGCGACGCCTGGCACCCGGAATACGCCATCATCGGCGAGCCGAACCGCTGGGAGCGGGTCGCGCTGGGCTACAAAGGCACAGCCTGGGCGGAGGTGACCGTCACCTGCCCGCAGGCGCACACCGCCAGCGGCCAGCAGACCGCCGCCGAAGCCGCGGTCACCTTCTGGCTGGCGGTCAAGGCTCACGCCGGGGCCTTCAATACCGGCAAACCCCGTCCCTTCGACCAACTGCTCCCTACCCTGCGCGGCATCCAGAGCGGGGAAGACGGCTTCTCCCAGTGGGCGCGGCTGCGTATCGGCTGCCGCCTGCCGGTGGAGGTGGGACCGGAGGGTTGGTATGCTGTCTTGCGCGAACAGACCTCCGAGGTCTTAAAGACTTCGGAAGTCTCAATCAACCCCCTCGGCCACCCCGTCCCCGCCTGGCGCGGAGAGCGGAACACGCCGCTGGTGCGGGCTTTTCTGGGGGCGATTCGCGCCGCGGGCGGCAAACCGGGCTTCGTGCGTAAGACCGGCACCGCGGATGTGAACATCGTCGCCCCGGCCTGGAAGTGTCCGGCGGTGGTTTACGGTCCCGGCGACTCGGCCCTCGACCACACTCCCCGCGAACACATCTCGCTGGCGGAGTACGCCCGCGCTGTGGAAGTGCTCACCCACGTTTTGCGGCGTCTGACGGGGTAATTCCTTGTGGTAAACTA
>DRKV01000397.1 GCA_011051635.1 Chloroflexota bacterium
GGCAACAAAACTCAGGGAGGGCACAATCACCTCGTCCCCTGCTCCGACCCCCAACGCGGCACAAGCCAGATGCAGCCCTACGGTAGCGTTGGAAACTGCCAGGGCGTGCTCAATCCCCAGGAAATCGGCGAAAGCGGCTTCAAATTCCTGTGTGCGGGACCCCATCGTCAGCCAGCGGCTTTGAACGACCTCTAACACAGCAGCCTGCTCGGCCTCATCATAATCCAAGTCGGCCAGCGGAACTCTCCAATCCATGTTCGTTCTCCTTTTCAGGATTCCCCTAAAATCTGCGGACGCATCTGCTCGAACTCATCCACCGCCCGTTCGTAATCTTCGCGGCGGCCCAAATCCTGCCAATAGCCATCGAAGGGGTAGCCGACCACCTTCTCCCCGGCATCCAGCATCCTCAATACCAAATTGGGAAAATCCAGATATTCGTTCGGGGGAATGTACTCCAAAACGCGCGGCTCGAAGACGTAAATTCCCATGCTGACGCTGAAATTGTAGGTGGGCTTTTCGATATATCCCGTGACCCGGTTGCTTCCATCGAGTTGCAGCACGCCCAAATCCACCTTGACCTGGCGGCTGTGCATGGCGATGGTGGCCGTTGCTCCGCTTTCCCGATGGTAGCGCACCAGGTCGGTGAAGGGCAGGGTAGTGAGCACATCACCATTGGAGACCAGGAAAGTTTGCTTCAGCCCTTCGATAAGGGAGAGCGGACCTGCCGTGCCCAGAGGAGATTCCTCGAAACTGTAGCGGATGCGCAGCCCAAAGCGCTCACCATCCCGGAAGAAGGCTCGCAGCAACTCCTCCAGATACCCGACCGTCAAGATGACTTCATCCACCAGCCCGGAGCGTTTCATCTGCCGCAGCAAAATTTCCAGGATGGGCATGTCGTCAATCGGCATGAGCGGCTTGGGCAAAATTTTGGTGTACGGGCGCAGTCGGGCGCCCTTTCCTCCCGCCAGAATGACTGCTTTCATTGGATGTGTTTCTCTCCTGATTTTATCTGTGCTGGGGACACGTCATTGCGAGCGCAGCGAAGCAATCTTCCAGACCGTACTCGCGGGGGATTGCCGCGCCGCCTTCGGCGGCTCGCAATGATGTCCAGTCGGGTTCGGTTCGTTACAACTGGTACGTTCCGCTGCGATACAGGCCCAGATGCTCCCGCATCCACTCGATGGTGCGCGTCAGCCCCTCGTCGAAGGAGACCTGAGGCTGCCAGCCCAACCGTTCCCGCGCTAGGGAATTATCCGAAAGCAGCCGCTGCACTTCGCTCTTGGCGGGGCGCAGACGTGCAGGGTCGATTTCAATCTCTACGGGGCGGCCAATGAGGGCGATGATTTTATGGGCCAGTTCCCCGATGCTGATTTCGGCACCCACCCCCAGGTTGAAGGTTTGTCCCTCCACCCCCGGGGTTTGTGCCGCTTTCAGGAAACCGGCAACCGTATCGCTGACGTAGGTCAAATCACGTTTGGCGTCCAGGTTCCCCAGGCGGACCACATCCTGCGTGAGGGCCTGCGTGATGATGGTCGGGATGACCGCCCGCGTGGACTGTCGCGGTCCATAGGTGTTGAACGGGCGCACCGTGACCACCGGCAAATCGTAGGAGCGGTAGAAACTCTCGGCGATTTTGTCCGCCCCGATTTTGCTGGCCGAATAAGGGGACTGCCCCTGGAGCGGGTGACTTTCGTCAATCGGGACCCGCAAAGCCGTGCCGTACACCTCACTGGTGGAAGTGTGCACCACGCGCTCCACGCCCAGTTCACGAGCGGCAAGCAGCACGTTGAGCGTGCCAATCACGTTGGTTTCGACTACTTCGGCGGGGTGCAGGTAGGAGTAGGGGATGGCAATCAGCGCCCCGAGGTGGAAGACATGCGAAACGCCCTCCATCGCCGCCTTGATGGTGGAGAGTTCCCGAAAATCTCCGGCGACGACTTCCACCTGCGCCATCCATTCCGCAGGGAGCAGGCGGAGCAGCCCCCAGTCGCCGCGCGAGTTGTAGCGCACAAAAGCGCGCACCTGCGCCCCCTGTGCGGCCAGTTGCTCGGTGAGATGGCTGCCGATAAAGCCGCCGGCACCGGTGACGAGCACGGTCTTGCCTTGCCAGTAATTTGTCATAGCGGGTTTCCTGTGCGGGAAATAGGGGGTAAGACCCTAAAGGTCTCCAAGTCCTTTAGGGCTTATTCTTTTTTTGGGTAGTGGTCAATTTTGACTGATGGCAAACAGGGCGTCATGTCTCCCCCTTCCTAACCTTCCCCCAGAGGGGGCAGGAACCGGTTCTCCCCCCACCAGGGGGAGATGTCCGCAGGACAGAGGGGGAACGCGTTAGTCAATTTCAGCCACTATTCTTCTTTGTATCCAATTCGGCGCGTATCTGGGCGGCATAACGGCGCACGGCTTCGGTGTCATCGGCTTCGGCCAGTTGCTCGATCTCTCGCAGCCAGGTCTGCACCTGAGATGCGGGTACAGCATCGGGCATCCATACCGCACCGGGAACCCGCCCATCTTGCCCTTGCAGCGCGTGAGCCATCTCCACGGTTTCCAGAAAATCCGGCAGGATGACTACCTGGGCCTGCGTCTGACGGCAAATATTCAGCAGGGCACGCTTTTCTTCCGCGGCGATATTGTGAATGGCAAACACGATGATGCCCACATCCATTTGGCGGACTAAAGCGGGAATATCCTGACTGCGCCCGACCACATCCACACCCCGGATGCGGGCATCCTGCTTGTACAGGTCATCGTCCACGATGCCGACCGGGTGGAACAGGTCAGCGGTGCGCCCTGAGGTGAGCAGCCAGATGGCAAACTGCCCGGCCTGCCCGCCGCCGACAATTAGCACCCGCTCGCGGGCGGCTTGCACGCTCTTGCGGGCACGCAGCACCCGCGAGAGAAAGCCGGTAATCAATCGCGAACGGTAGCGCACCGCCACAAAACCAAAGGCAGCCAGAAAAGCGGCTACCAGGATTAACCCATCGGGGAAGATATCCACCCCCCCGTTGACCCCGAAAACGATGAGGGTGGCAATCGCAATCGCCGGAACAAGGTCGAAGACATCGGATGCGCTGGCCCGCGCCCAATCAATGCGGTTGGTTCCCATCAGCACGCCGACCAGACTAAACAGCAGCGCAAACCCGAAGGCCAGCCCCAATGAGCGGATACGTCCCACGTTCAACGGACCCATCGTGCGCCAGATTGCCCCGGCGGCGCCAAAAGCCAGGAAGGAAATCAGCAGGTCAATCACGAACCAGTTCAAATAGCGCTGGGTAAAGCGCGTCATCGGGCCGCGGTACAACATACTCTCCGGCGGCTGGTAGTTCCTGACCTGCGGGATGAGCACGAACAACGTCCACATCAGCACATCCATATCCAGCCAGAAACTGTGATGCCGCACGTAGAGTTGGTCCAAACGCTGCTTGTTGGGGGCGATGGTTTTCAGGTAGGTCTCCATCACCTGCTCACTTTGCAGCATCTTCTCTTCGTTGCGGTAGAGCACCGAAGCCGGGCTGGTGATGCCCGGACGCATGGAGAGAATTTCGGCGCGCACATCGGCGGGCCATTGGGCGACGATATCCGGGTCTTCGGGACGCGGGCCGACGAAACTCATCTCGCCCTTGAGTACGTTCCATAGTTGGGGGAGTTCGTTCAGTTTGGTATCCCGCAGCCAGTGACCGACCGGCGTGATGCGCGGGTCACCATCGCCGGTGACCTTCGGGCCTGCGTAACTGCGCTCGTCTTCGTACATGGTGCGGAACTTGAGGATGCGGAACTCCCCGCCGCCCATCGCTGCTCTGCGCCCGCGATAGAAGACCGGCCCCGGAGAATCCCATTTGATGCGCCAGGCGACGAAGGCGAACACCGGCCCGAGCAGCACCAGCCCAATCGCTGCCCCCAGGATGTCGAAGGCGCGTTTGAAGGCGCGCTGAGGGCGGAAAGAGCGGAAGGAGATGGATTGCAGGGGGCGCGCTTGTTCAGCCATCGGGTTTGAATGTCATTTGTTTTGCGTCATTGACGTCATCGAGGTATTTATAGCATCAATCCGCGCTCAGTAACTGCTTCAGTTGCCCAAGTGAAACGTCCTGCTCCGGCAGCAAATTGACACATTCCCGGCAGGCTCTCTCGGATTCGGGACATTGACCAGCGCGGTATCCCCAGCGGCTCAAATCGCCCTCCACCGGGTGCAAGGGAGAGACGAACCAATCCCCTAACGGGATGTGTAACCGCTGGGCTTTTTGCAATATCGCCGCTTTGTCGGGCACACGGAATGTGTAGCGCAGCATGGTATGTTCCGCATAATCCGGGCGATAAGGAACGGAGATGCCACGTTCCCGGAAAAAGGCATCGTATTTCTGGGCGATTTTCTGCCGCCGCCTGACCGCGGCTTTCAATGTTCGACCGGTCTTTTGCAGCGCTTTGTGCTGTAATTTGCCCATGCCCAACAGGTAATTCTCCGGCATCGTCACGCTGTTCAGTTCATCTCCAACGGAAGAACCGATGGACAGCCCCAATTTTTGCGTAAGGAAACGGTACGCATCTACCAGGGCATAGTACAAATGCGGATTATCCGCCAGGGGACGCACCAGACGCTGCCCTGCCAGTATGCTTTCCGTCAGCAACCCGGGACGGGGCAGCGTTTCAGCGATGGCGGCGACTTTGGGGAGCAGGTCGTCATCCGAGATGTAGGCAATGCCGCCCAGACCGGTCGTCACCGGCTTGGACCATTGGGTGGAGAAAAAGGAAGCGTGCGTGTTTGTTCCCGCCGGGCGGCCTTTATAACTGCCGCCCAATCCGTGGGCGCAATCTTCGATGACGTACAGCCCGTGTCGTTCCGCCAGGGACATGAGTGCATCCAGGTCAGGAGAAAGGCCAAAGGTGTTCTGGGCGATGATAACTTTGGTTTTCGGCGTAATCAACGACGCAACCGTTTCGGGCGTGATATTATACGTCAGGGGGTCAATATCCGCATAGACCGGTCTGGCGCCCAGATACAAGACTGCATTCGCCACCACCACACAGGTAAAACCGGGGAGAATGACTTCATCGCCCTCCCCAACCCCCATGGCTTTGAGGATGGTGTATAACGCGACGCGTCCTTTCCAGAAGAAGAACAGCCGCTCCGGAGCAAAGATTTCAGGGAGAAAAGTCATAGGTTTAAATTCACCCATAACGCCGCCGCTGCACCTTGTTGAGCAGGCCAACAAACAGGTAAACCCCGTAAGCGTTCCAGCGGCGCGGCAGGGGGGTCACACTGTCGCGGTGGAGCAGGGCAGCGCGCAGGGAGGCAAACGAAAGGTCGGGCATGGTCACTTTACAGCGGGCATTCCCAATTTCCGGGGGAAAATGGGCATCGCTCCCGGCAATAGCGGTCAGTTTCCGGTCTGCCGCCAGTTGCCAGGCAAGGCGGTTGGCCGCGGAACGGTTGTGCCCGTTCTCCACTTCGATGCCATCCAGCCGGGATAACCGGGCATCGGACAGTTTGAAAATACGCCGTTTGCGCCAGCGGTTTCCCAGCGGGATGTGATAGGGATGCGCCATGAAAGCCAGCGCATTCTGCGCCCGAACCTGGGCGAGCACGTCATCCAGGGGGCCGGGGGAAATGGTCTCTTTGACGAAATACGCCAGCAGATGACCGGCATCGGTGCTGACCTCCTCGCCGGGGACGACCAGCACGCCATCCTGGAGCGGCGATTCCCAATAGGGCAGGCCGCCCTCCGCTGTGTTGTGGTCGGTGATGGCAAGGATTTGCAGGCCGCGTTTACGGGCTTGCCGGATGCAGCCCTCGGGTGAGGCCCAGCCATCCGAGTAAGCGGTGTGGCAGTGTAATTCGGCAAAGAACGACGGCATCAGCCCA
>DRKV01000398.1 GCA_011051635.1 Chloroflexota bacterium
CCCGGAAACGCGCTTGCTGTACGAGCGCATCAAAGCCCGCAGGGACCGGCCTGCCGGCGGCCTGCCTCGCCAGCCGACGGCTTTCATCGGGCGCGCTGCGGAGACGGAGACCGTGCAGCGCACCCTCACCGCCCAAACCTGCCGCTGGCTGACTATCACCGGCCTGGGCGGTGCGGGCAAAACCCGCCTGGCGTTGGAAGCCGCCGCCCGAATGCAGCCTCTGTTCTTCGATGGCGTTTTTTTCGTCCCCCTCGCCTCTGTTCGCACCGTGCAGGGGGTGGTTAGCGCCATCGGTGAGACCCTCGACCTGGATTTCGAGGAACAAGGCAGCCGCGCCGCCCAACTGGAGAACCATCTCCGCTCGCGGGAAATTTTGCTCGTTTTGGATAACTGCGAACACCTGTCCGCCGCCGTCCCGTATCTGGAACGCCTGTTAGAGCGCACCGAGACGCTCAAACTGCTCCTTACTTCCCGTGAGAAACTCAACAGCCGTTGGGAACACGTCTTCCCCTTGCAGGGGTTGCCTCTCCCCGCCGCGGCAGGGGTGGAGGAAGCGCAGAAGGCGGCTCCGGTGCGTCTCTTCCTGCAACATGCTCGCCGCGTCCGCCCCGATTTTGCGCCTTCGGAAGAAGACATCCCCGCCATTGTGGAAATTTGCCGCGCTTTGGATGGCCTCCCGCTGGGGATTGAACTCGCCGCCCTGTGGGTGCGCACCATGTCCTGCCCCCGAATTTTGCAGACCATCCGGGAGGACCCCGCCTTTTTGGATGTCTCTCTGCCCCCTCGCGAAGCCCGCAGCCACGGCCTGTACGCTGCCCTGTACTACACCTGGCGGCAACTCTCACCGGAGGAGCAGCGCGGCTTTGCGCGCCTGGCCGTGTTCAGCGATGCTTTCCCCCCCCGCGCGGCCTCCGAGGTCGGGGGGATAACCTCTCGGCAGCAGGCCGGTTTTGTGGAACGCGGTTTGTTGCGCCCCGCGGAGGGGAAATTTGTTTCCTCGGAGCCTCCTTACTACGCCATGCACCAGTTGTGGCATCAATTCGCCGGGGAGCGCCTGGCCGAGATGCCCTCTGAGGCGGAAGATGCCCGCCGGAAACACCGCCGCTATTACCTGCGCCTCCTTCGCGAGGCCGGGGATGCGCTGCTCGCCCCCGATTACAATAATCTCATCCGGGCCTGGCAGCATTTATTGGAGCACGGAACCCGCCGGGAGTTCGAGGGGGGCACGCAGGCTCTTTCCCGCCTTTTGGAGCGGCGGCATCGTTTTGAGGAGTTGCAGCCCCTCCTGATGCAGGCTATCCGTCGGGCGCGGGAGTACCCGCAGGCTGACCGCGTCCTCCTGGCGCGCTGGCTGCGTCTGGTGGGGGAGGCGCACTTTCGGACGGGGCAACTGCCTCAAAGCGAGCGGTATCATCGGGAAGCGCTGGCCCTCCTGAAGTCCGGTATGCCCCCTTCTGCGGCGGCGCAATCCCTGGGGTTGGGACGCGAACTCCTGCGGCAGGTCCTCCATCGCCTGCGGATGCCATCTCCTGCAAAGGAGGCCGGGCAAGAGACCGCCTTCCTGGAAAGCGCCCGCGCCTACGAGCGGCTGGGACAAATTTTTTTCTTCGCCAACGCCCCGACCGCCAGTCTGCTGTATACTTCGGTGCGCGGGATGAATCTGGCGGAGAGGGCACGCCCTTCGGATGTGCTCTCCCGCCTGTACGGGAACATGATGCTGGCCGGGGCGCTGGTGCCCTGGCATCGGATGGCGCGCTTCTACCGCCGCCGGGCCTTGGAGACGGCGCGGCGGATTGATTCCCCCGCGGCGCTTTCCTGGGTGCTGGAGTTGAGCGGTATCTACGCCTGCGGTATCTGCGATTGGGAGCGCGCCCGGCGCGATGTGGAGGAGGCGCTGTCCCTGGCCGAGCGGGAAGGCGATACCCGCCGCCGTAACGAGTGTCTGGTGCTTCCGGCGCATATGGCCCATGCCCGCGGCGATTTTCGCCGCAGCGCCGAAATCTGGCTCCAAATTCACGTGGACGCCCTGCGGAGCGGCGATGTGCAGGTGCAGCGATGGGGACTTTCCGGGCAGGCGGAATGTTTCCTCCCCCTCGGGCGGGTTGACGAGGCGGTCTCTTACCTGCGAACTGCGCTGGATATTGCGCTGGAGGTTGCCGATACCGGCACGGACATCAGTTGTTACGGTGCGCTGGCGCAGGCGCTCTTGCTGCAAGGCCGCCCCGAAGAGGCCCGTCGCGCCGCCGAGAACGGTCTGCGCCTGGTTGCCGGCGTTTCGCCAATCGCGTTTTCTACCGTGGGCGGCTATGTCTCGTTGGCCTGGACGTACCTGCGTCTATGGGAGGCTGCCCCCCTGGATGGGGAACTCGCCGCCGCGGCCCGTCGAGCGGAAGCGGCCTTGTGGCAGTTTGCCCGCATCTTTCCCATCGGGCGGCCTGCGGCCTTTCTCTCCCGCGGCACGCGCCTGTGGCTGGAGGGGCGCAAAGACAAGGCCCTGCGGATGTGGCGCACCGGTCTTGCCGTCGCCCGCAGTCAGCAGATGCGGTATCGGGAGGCCGCCCTGCACGCTGAGATGACCCGTTTCTTGCCGGAGGGTCACCCGGAGAAGGAAAGCGCCGCAACCCGCAGCCGGGAAATTTGTGAAAGTTTGAAAGTGAGCCAGTGTGAAAGTGTGAAAGTGTGAAAGTTGGCAAGTGTGAAAGTGTGAAAGTTGGCAAGTCATCACCTCATCATCCCATCATCCTCTCACCCCCCCCACCTCATCACCACCCCGTACATCGCACGTCGCACCCCGCACTTGGCACGTGACACCTGGC
>DRKV01000399.1 GCA_011051635.1 Chloroflexota bacterium
ATTAGTAGCCGCCTTCCTCCCGCGGCCCTCCCCACTCGGTCAGCACGACCGCCCCGCCGTTGAAGGAGCGGCTTTTGTCGGGGATGAGCAGGTCGGGGTCGATTTCCAGTTTGCCGCCCAGCCCCTGACATTCCGGGCATGCTCCCTGGGGGGTGTTGAAGGAGAAGGTGCGCGGTTCGATTTCGGGGAGGCTGATGCCGCACTCCGGGCAGGCCAGATGTTCGGAGAATTGCAGGTCGCGGGGTTCGCCCTCCCGCGGGACGAGGGCCACGGTCAGGTAGCCGTCGCCGAATTCCAGGGCGGTCTCCACCGAATCGGTCAGGCGGGAGCGGAAGGTCTGGGCTTCTTCGGGGTCGCTCTGCCGCCGCAGGATGAGGCGGTCTACCACGGTCTCGATGGTGTGCTTCTTGTAGCGCTCCAGTTGGATGTCTTCTTCCAGGTCGCGCACCTCGCCGTCGACGCGGACGCGCTGAAAGCCCGCCTTGCGGATTTCGTCGAAGACGGCCTGGTACGTCCCTTTGCGCCCCCGCACGATGGGGGCCAGGATGAGCAGGCGGCTGCCTTCGGGGAGGCGCTCGATGGCCTCCACAATCTCCTGCGCCGATTGGCGCTGCACTTCCCGCCCGCATTGGGGGCAGTGGGGCGTTCCGGCGCGGGCGAAGAGCAGGCGCAGGTAGTCGTAGATTTCCGTGACCGTGCCCACCGTGGAGCGCGGGTTGCGCGAGACGCCCTTCTGGTCAATCGAGACCGCCGGGGAGAGGCCTTCGATGCTGTCCACGTCGGGCTTGTCCATGCGCCCCAGGAACTGCCGGGCGTAGGCGGAAAGCGACTCGACGTAACGGCGCTGACCCTCGGCGAAGATGGTGTCGAAGGCCAGGGAGGACTTTCCCGACCCCGAAAGGCCGGTGATGACGACGAATTTATCCCGCGGGATTTCCACGGTGATGTTTTTCAGGTTGTGGACGCGGGCGCCCACGACGCGGATGGTGGAGGGGGACATGGGGGTGGGTGAGTAGGTGATTGGATGAGTGGGTGAATGGGTTGGGCGGCGCGGGGATTATAGCACATTTGTTTCATGGATGCAGGGTGTCAGAAAGACCAGACGGGTTTCCAAAAACCCGTCTGGTCTCCTGTGTTCAAGACCTCGGAGGTCTCGCCTGTGCTACAATTGGCGTGTGGGTGCAGATTTTCACATTCCCCTGCGGAGAAAGGGCACAGTATGGACGCATCTGTGGACGGGCAGCATACGCAAGTGTACGATTTCGTCATCATCGGTTCCGGCTTTGGCGGTTCGGTTTCCGCCCTGCGGCTGCGCGAGAAGGGCTATTCCGTCCTTGTGCTGGAAAAAGGGAAGCGCTTTCGGGACGAGGATTTTGCCCCCACCAACTGGCAGTTCTGGAAGTACGTCTGGGCGCCCCCGCTGCGGAGTTTCGGCATCCTCCAAATCAGCACCTTCAAGGATGTCTTCGTGCTTCACGGGGCCGGTGTGGGGGGCGGAAGTTTAGGGTACGCATCCGTCTCCATGAAGCCAACCGAACCGACCTTTACGGAACCCGGATGGAATCATCCCATCCGGTGGGGGGAGGCGCTGCGCCCTCACTACGAGACGGCGCGGCGCATGTTGGGGGTGGCGCGCAACCCCCGTTTGTGGAAATCCGACCATCTGATGCAGGAAATCGCCCGCGAGATGGGGCAGGAGGGCACGTTCCATCCTACGGAGGTGGCAATCTTCTTCGGGGACCCCGACCACCCCGGAGAGGAGGTTCCGGACCCCTACTTCGGGGGCGCGGGACCCTCCCGAAAGGGCTGCATCCACTGCGGGGGCTGCATGGTCGGTTGCCGTCACAACGCCAAGAACACCCTGGTCAAGAATTATCTCTATCTGGCGGAGAAGCGAGGGGCGCAGGTCTGGCCCGAAAGCGAGGTGGTGGACATCCTCCCCCTGGAGAACGCGCCGGATGGGGCGCTCTACGAGGTGGTTTACCGCCGCTCGACGGCCTTGTGGGGCAGGCACAGGGGCGTCCGCGCCCGCAACGTGATTGTGGCCGCCGGCGCGTTGGGGACGCTCCGCCTGCTGTTCCGCTGCCGGGAGGAAACCCGCTCCCTGCCGGAGATTTCGCCGGCCCTGGGGACCAAAGTCCGTACCAACAGCGAGTCGCTGACCGGGGTCATCTCGCGCAATTTCGAGACCGATTACTCGCGGGGCATCGCCATCACTTCCATTTTCAACCTGGACGAAAACACCACCGTGGAGCCGGTGCGCTACCCGGCGGGTTCCTCCCTGATGCGCCTGCTGACCGGCCCCTTTGTGGAGAACCACACCGCCTGGTGGATGCGTCTGTTCCGCACGGGGGTGCAAATCGTCACCCGTCTGCGGGATTTTGCCCACACCCATCTCCTGCCCGGCTGGGCGCAGCGGACGGTGATTTTGCTGGTGATGCAGAACGTGGACAACCGGGTCGTGATGCGCCTGGGGCGGAGTTTCTTCACGGGCTTCCGCCGAGGGCTGGTCAGTGAACCAGATGAGCAGAAGAACATCCCCGGTGGCATCCCCATCGCCCACGAGGTGACCCGGCGCCTGGCGGACAAGATGGGAGATGCTATCCCCTCCGGCTCCATCAACGAGAGCGTGCTGGATATTTCCATGACGGCGCACATCATGGGCGGCTGCCCGATTGACGAGGACCCCCGCGCCGGCGTGGTGGGGCTGGATTTTCAGGTACACAACTACCCGGGGCTATACGTGGTGGATGGCTCGGTGATGCCCGCCAATCCGGGGGTCAACCCCAGTTTGACGATTACGGCGATGGCGGAATACGCAATG
>DRKV01000400.1 GCA_011051635.1 Chloroflexota bacterium
CGGAATGACGTTGACTACCGGGCTGAGCATCCAGGGGGTTTCGGGGACCCAGAGAACGTGGTCGGCCAGGGAAGCAATCGTCTCGTCGCCTTCGGTCGCCACCGCCACCACCGGCCCGCCGCGGGATTTGACCTGCTCAATCTGGCTGAGCATCTTCTCGTACCACCTGTCCCGCGTGGCGAGCACCACTACGGGCATATCGCGGTCAATCAGGGCGATGGGACCGTGCTTCATCTCTCCGGCGGGGTAGCCCTCGGCGTGGATGTAGGAAATCTCTTTCAGTTTGAGCGCCCCTTCGTAGGCAGTCGGCATGTTGATGCCGCGTCCCAGGTACAGACAGTGCTGCGTCTCCAGCAGGGAGCGGGCCGCGGCTTCCACCTCCGGCTCGCGTTCCAGGGCCTGCCCGGCCAGGTGCGGCACCAGCCGCAGGGCCGAGACCAGACGGCGGCGTTCCCCCTCCTCCAGCGCGCCGCGCAAATCGGCCAGAAGCACCGCCAGCATGTACAGGTCCACCAGCGGGGCGGTGTAGGCCTTGGTGGAGGCCACCCCGATTTCCGGGCCGGCCTGCATGGAGATGTAACCGTCCGCCACGCGCATGGCCTGTGAGCCAATCACGTTGACGATAGACCACAGCACCGCTCCCCGTTTGCGGGCTTCGGCCATTGCGGCCAGTGTGTCCGCCGTCTCGCCGGACTGCGAAATCGCCAGCAGGACGGTATCTTCGTCAATGATGGGCTGGCGGTAGCGCAATTCGGAGGCCACGTCCACCTCCACGGGCAGGCGGGCGATGTGCTCGATGAGATACTTGCCCACCAGCCCGGCGTGGTAAGCCGTGCCGCAGGCCGTAATCACGATGCGTTTGATGCGCCGCGCCAGTTTGGGGGTCAGGTTGAGTTGCGGAATGTGAATGCGCCCGGCCTCGAAGTCCACCCGCCCGGCAATCGTATCCGTCAGAGAGCGCACCTGCTCATGGATTTCCTTCTGCATGAAGTGGCGGTACTCGCCCTTTTCGGCGGCTACCGGGTCCCAGGGGACCACCTGGGGAGAGCGCTGAATGGGTTTGCCGTCCAGGGTTTGGAGACGCGCCCCCTCCTGGGTCACAATTGCCATCTCCCCGTTTTCCAGGAAAACCACCTCGCGGGTGTGCTCCAGAATGGCGGGCAGGTCGGAGGCGACGAACATCTCGCCTTCCCCGAAGCCAATCACCCCCCCGCCAGCGTTGCCCAGGCGGGCGGCTACGATTTTGTCCGGCTCGCGGGAAGAGAGCAGCACCACGCTCTGGTGTCCCTTCAGGCGGTGGAAGGTCTGCATGGCGGCCTGTTCCAGGCTTTGCTGCGCGCCCATCAGCCGCTCGACGAGATGCACAATCGTCTCGGTGTCGGTATCGGAGTGGAATTCGGCCCCTTCCGCGGCCAGTTCCTCGCGCAGTTCGAGGAAATTCTCCACGATGCCGTTGTGGACGACCACCACCTCGCCGGTCATACCGGTGTGGGGATGGGCGTTGCGGGCGTTCGGCTCCCCGTGGGTGGCCCAGCGCGTGTGTCCGATGCCGATGTGCCCCGAAATGGGGCTTTCTTCAACCAGTTGCATCAGGCGGGAGAGTTTCCCCGCGTCCCGCCGCACTTCGATATGTCCGTTTTGCAAGACGGCCACGCCCGCCGAGTCGTAGCCGCGGTACTCCAGGCGTTTGAGGCCTTGCAGGATGATGGGGGTCGCGTCGCGCGGCCCGATGTATCCGACGATACCACACATGGGACTTCCCTCCGATTGGAAAGTGGATACCGCTCCCCGTGCAGGCGCGCGAGGAGGCAAATAAGGCCACTCGCCGGGGATTTGTCCCCGCGGTTGCCCGCGGGATTTGGCCCCTGCGTTTGATGCCCCTGGGGACGGACGCGTCCCGCAGAGGGGGAGGGAAAGTGGCGGGGGGTGGCGGCCCCCGGAGGGCTTCCGCTGAACCTTCGATTTTCCTTCGGAGATACCGCATCCCCGAAGTTAGCCTCCCCTCGCGGGGAGGAACCCTCATCCTCGTCAACCGGCCATGCGGCCGGCCCGTGCGCTTGCTTTCCCTCGCACTGCTCTCGCCGGAGAGCGGAGTTGGATTATACCGCAGTCCGCCTGCCCCTCCGGAAGACAAGACATCGGGAGTGCAAGCAAATCCTGCAGATAATGGCCCCCTCACCAGGAGAGGATGGAGAAAACTCCTTCGCGCCTTTGTGGTCGGAAACACGAAAGAACCACCAAGGCACCAAGACACGAAGGCATAAAGAAAAGGACGTCCTCACACAGGTGCCGCTCGCGACTGCTTCTGCAGAAAAAGCATTTCTACACATTTTGCCTGCACCCAGACATCGGGGAGCCTCAAGAAATGTCAAAAAGTCGCTTGAAGAACGCAGATTACGCTGAGGCTCGCTGATTTGCACGGAAAAGCGCAGGACTCCAACATCTGCCGCCTTTGCCGCACGTGGGGGGGGACTGGAAGTCCCCCGCTGGCCGCAGGAAGTCCGCTCTGCGGACTTGATGGCCTCAGGGCAGGGGTTCCAG
>DRKV01000401.1 GCA_011051635.1 Chloroflexota bacterium
CCGCTTGTGGACGCAACTCCCCGGCGTTTTGAGCCTCGCCGTGTGGGGTGGGGCTTTGGTTGCTTCCTACCGCGGCGGCGGCGACCTGTGGGATAATCCCCGTTACCGGGCGGTGCTGGCCGTGCCGCAGGTTGCTTTGGCTGCCTGGGGTTTTCTGGAGCAGCGTCGTCACCCCTCGCCGTGGGTGCGCCGTCTCTTGAGCGGCGCGGCGCTGGGCGCGCTGTGGCTCTTCCCCTGGTACATGCGCCGCTACACCCCGCTGGATTGGGCGGTGGTCAGCATTTTCAAGACGCTGGCTCTGGGCGGCGTTACCCTCCTGCTCTACGCCGTTTGGGATTGGGCGCGTGCCCCCGGCAAACCTCACCCCCGTCCCCTCTCCCACAAATGGGAGAGGGGAATCCGACTGCAAGGGGGACGGGGTGAGAGTCTCTGAGCCGAAAGCGCCAACAGATTGCCATGTTGGTTTGAGCCACCCCCATAAATCTCATCTCTCTTTCCCCGTCCATCTGAATGACTATGCCGCGAATCAACGAGAAAGTCCCCGTTGCCCTACTCCCCTTCGCCGTCGCGCTGTTGGGCGCGGCGCTTTACCTGGCCCGCGCCTTGCAAAACGTGCGCGGACGCACTTCCTTCCTGGATGAGGGACTTTACCAGTACAAGGGCTGGCTGTACGCCACGCACCGCGCCCTCCCCTTTGCGGATTACGCCCCCTGGACCAACCACATGCCGCTCTCGTACCTCATCCCCGGCTACTTTCAAAAGTGGTTCGGCCCGGATTTGGCCGTGGGGCGCTATCTCTCGCTGGGTTTTGCTCTGCTCTTCCTGGTCGGCTTGTGGCTGACGGCGCGCCGCTGGGGCGGGGACTGGCTGGCTGCCGGGGCGGTGTGGGCTGTGGCGCTCAACCTGGCGAGCATCAAAATCTACTCCATGGGGCTGCCGCAAGCCGCCGTGGCCTGTATGCTGGTCTGGACTTTGTTCCTCACCCTGGATGCCGGGCGTCCTCCCTGGCAGATTGCTCTCGCCGGGGTGCTCTCCGGCCTGATGGTGATGACCCGTCTCAACATGGCGCTGGCGCTTCCCGTGGTGCTGGGCTACATCTGGTGGCAGCACGGCCTCAAAAAGGCTGGCCTCTATCTGGGGGCGGCGGCCCTCACCACGGGGGGGCTGCACCTGCTTTTTTGGCCGGGAATCCTGAAACTGTGGGCTGCCTGGCTGCCGCGTTCCCTCACGCCCTTCCTCGACCCCTGGCGGATGTTTATAGAGGGGAGTAATCTCCACGAGCAAGCCCCCTCAACACCCTTTTGGGAATACTTGCTGTACACAGGAGAAAGCATACGCCTGCACTTTCTGGCTCTTGTCTCTGCCCTGCTGGCGTGGGCGCTGTGGCCTGCCAAATCCAACTGGAAATCGGATGCCCAGCGCGCTGCCGCCGTGTTTCTCTCGCTCTTGCTGGGCGTCTTGTTCCTGGCGCACGTATGGGTATCGTTTTTCGGCGGGTTCTGCGTTTCGTGTATTCTGCTGTATGAAGCCTATTTCGATTACCTGGGGCTGCTCCTCTTCGCTGTGGTCTTTCAGGCTATACGCGTTTCTGTTTTGCCACTCTGGAGAAAGGCGACGTTTCTGGCGCTTGTATTATTCGTATTTGTGGGTGTGAACTTTGCCGCTTACAGTGATATGTTGAGAAGAGGGTGGGCGAAATATGTCCCTGTGGTAGTGCCGCGGGCTGTGGTTTCAGTATTCCCGTTCCAGGAGACGACTCGGCAGGGGGTTTTCCCTCCCGCCAAATTGTGGTCTCTGCTAAATTTCACCGTTTTGGGAATCCTGTTGACTGTACTGCTAGCGGGCGTGTGGATTTTGTACAGAGGAGGCTTTGAGCGGCGCTGGAAAATGTATCTGGTTGGCCTGCCTCTCCTCATCGGCGGACTGCTTTCCCCCACCGCCGTTTTGGGCAGCGGGAATGATTTCTTCGCCTGTTCGGGGTACAATGTCCCCGCGGCTTACCGGGAAGCCGGTGCAACCCTGAATGCGCTAATCCCTTCCGGGGCGCGGGTGGCCTGGGTGGGGCGGATTCCGGCCATCTTCCTTTACCTGCCGGAGGTGGATGTCTATCCCCCGCAGTTGAACCACTACCATTCCTTTTGGATTAGCGAAGACGACGAGACGCTCTACCGTTTCAGCCGCTGGAACGAGAGTTTGGGGCGGCGCTGGATGGAAGAAGCGGATTACACCCTCATAGAGGAAGCCTGGCTTGAGGAGGCCTGGGTGCAGGATGCCTTGCAGTCTGCCGGATTGCAGGAAATCGCCGTCTCTCCTCCCCCAGAACCCTGCCGCGAGACCTCCCGCATTCATGTTTTTGCTCCTACCCCCTGACCTATGCGTATTTTGACCGTTATCTACGAATTCCCCCCCGTCGGCGGTGGAGGCGGCAAGGTTGCCGAAGACATCTGCCGAAAACTGGCCGCGCGCGGCCACGAAGTCGGCGTACTGACCGCCCATTGGGGCGACCTGCCCCGTGAAGAGATACAGGATGGGGTGCGCGTCTGGCGCATCCCTTCCCTGCGGCGCTGGCCCTACAAAGGCGATATGCGCGCCATGCTGGGCTACGTCCTCGCCGCCGTCCCCGCCGGAATGCGGATTATCCGTCGCTGGCAGCCGGAGGTGCTCCATACCCATTTTGCGGTGCCTTCCGGGGCGGCGGCGTATGCGCTGGCGCGCCTGAGCGGCCTGCCCTACCTGCTCACCGCTCACCTGGGCGATGTCCCCGGCGGCGTGCCGGAGAAGACCGACCGCTGGTTCCGCTGGGTCTTCCCTTTCACCGTTCCCATCTGGCGCAGGGCGGCGCACGTGGTGGCAGTCAGCGCCTTCACCCGCG